>CAZIBS010000007.1:0-37045 GCA_964537405.1 uncultured Thermoanaerobaculia bacterium
GAATGCGGGTAGAGACTCTTAGCCATGATCAGGTTGAGGTGGCCGGAGGCGCCGAAACCGGTGAGGCCGAGAAGCTGGCCGTCCTTCAGCTCCGCAAGGCGCAGGGAGCGGTAGCCTACCGCGCCCGCACAGAGAAGGGGGGCCGCCTCTTCGTTGGAAAAGATTTCGGGAATCGTATAGGCGAAGGCCTCGTCAACAACCATGTATTCGGCGTAACCGCCGTCGACGTCCCTCCCGGTCGCTTTGAAACCGGGGCAGAGGTTTTCCTCTCCACCCTTACAGTAAACGCACTCGCCGCAGGCGGAGAATATCCAGGCAACGCCTACTCGGTCGCCCAAGTTAAAGCGTTTCGCCTCTTCGCCCCGCCCCTCGATCCTGCCGACCACTTCGTGGCCCGGAACCACCGGAAAAAGCGGCGGAGGCGTGCGCCCCTCTATCTCGTCAAGTTCGGTATGGCAGACGCCGCACGCAAGAACCTTGAGTAGAATTTGCCCGTGGCCCGGTACCGGAATGGGCCTGTCGGTCATAACCAGAGGCTCGGAAAGCTCCCGCAGATTGCAAACCCCGTTGAGCACCATTGCCTTCATTGATGGCTTCTCATGGTTCCAGCTTGCGGAAGATCCGTTCGATCTTCAAGCACCTTCCGTCAACATCGTCTATCTCCGCAAACAACCCGCCCAGACGCAATCCCCCCTTTGCAACATTTAAAACGCGGGGCACCCCCAGGATGATCCTCTCCAGTGAATCCTTCTGTCTCGTTCCGATGACGGAGGCATACGCGCCCGTCATTCCGGCGTCGGTCAGGTACCCGGCGCCCTTTGGAAGGATCTCCTCGTCCGCCGTCGGTACGTGCGTGTGTGTGCCGACGACGAGGCTGACCCGACCGTCCAGGTAGTAGCCCATTGCGCGCTTCTCGCTGGTGGCCTCCGCGTGCATGTCAACGAAAATGCAACGTTCTGATGGGGGTATCTCCGCGAGGATTTCGTCGGCTTTTCTGAAGGGACAGTCAATGGGTTGCATGAAGATTCTGCCCTGTAAATTTATGACCCACAAGCAACGGCCCCCCGAGAGCGACAAGCGGTAGAAGCCCTTGCCGGGCACGCCGGTGGGATAGTTGGCCGGCCTCAGGAGGCGTTCTTCCTCATTGATGAATCCGAGAACTTCCTTCTTATCCCAGACGTGGTTTCCCGTCGTAACAACGTCTATCCCCATGTCGTAGAGCCCGTCGAGAACCTTTTGAGTCAGGCCGAACCCCCCGGCTGCGTTCTCGCCGTTGGCCAGGACGACGTCCGGAGAATAACTATCCCTAAGGTCGGGCAGCAATTCCCTGGCTACTCTTCGTCCGGGTCTTCCCACGATGTCGCCTAAAAAGAGGATGCGCATCGTTCCTCCGTCGGGCTCGTTGCCTTGGCCCGAAGAATAGTCAGGTGGCATATCCGACGTGGCGGGTTTCACGGATAACCTGGACCTTGATTTGACCGGTAAAACGAACCTCGCGCTCGATGCGCTCCGAGATATCCTTAGCGAGCCACACCGTGTATTCGTCATCCACCGATTTGGCATCAACGAGCACCAGCAGTTCCCTGCCCGCCTTCATTGCGTATACTTCCTTGACGCCCTTGAAACCCCTGATGAGTTCCTCCAGGGCGTCCATACGCTCCACGTAGCGTCCGAGGCCCTGCCTTTCGACGCCGGGGGCGATTAACGCAAGCCCCTCGGCGGCCTCAAGAAGGTGGGCCTCCGGGAGGGTGGATGGATTGTCGGGGTGGAGATGCCGGATGCAGGTCACTACCGCCGGTTGCTCTCCGAATCGCTTGGCTATCTGGGCCGCAAGCAACGTTGGATGGGTATCATCCACGTGTTCTTCGATGTAGCCGATCGCGTGCAGTATCGCGGCCCGCTTGACGACCTCGCAATTTGCGTCAACCGCCTGGGCCATGCTGAGGGCTATCTTGGCCGTCTCCACGCTGTGTTCCAGCAAGCTCTGGCCCCTCGACATCCGGAAGCGCAACCGCCCAACCAATTGCACCAAGTGCTCGTGCATATTTGGAATACCAAGTTGGAAAAGGGCATCCTTGCCGTAACCAAGGATGGTTTCGTCGAGCTGTTCGCGGCATTTGTCGTAGAACTCCTCGATCCTACCCGGGTGAATACGACCGTCCTCCACCAGCTTCTCAAGGGTAATCTTCGCCAATTCCCTTCGGAGGGAATTGTGGCTCGCGAGCATAATGGTTTCCGGTGTGTTGTCCACGATCACGTCGACGCCCGTCACTCTCTCAAAGGAACGAATATTCCTGCCTTCACGACCGATTATTCTGCCCTTCATCTCTTCCGAGGGCAGTTCAACCAATGAAACACCGCCCTCCCGCATGACGGACGGCACAACCTTTTCTATTGCCTGTACCGTTATGATGCGGGCCAGGCTCTTCGCACGGTCTCTCGCGTTTATTTCGATCTTTTTTATGATTCGCGTTGCTTCTTTTCTAGCGTCGTACTCCAGTTGCCTCAAGAGTTCGGCCTTGGCTTCAACCATTGAAAGCCCGGCGACTTCTTCGAGCTTGGAGCGTTGCTGCTTTAGAAAAGACTCGGCCTCTCTCTTCTCCTTATTTACGATTGCTTCCCGTTGCGCCAGCTTCTTCTCACGCTCCGCGAAGTCCTGTCGGCTCTCCCGGAAGACAGCCCGATTTTTCTCCAGGCGGTTTTCCCTGGCAACAAGCTCGGATTCCAAGCTGCTTAGTTTTCGTTTCTTGGACTGCCATTCTTTTTCGAAGCTCTGGCTGGCCGCTAGAACCTTCTCCTTCGCGGCCACCTCCGCCTCAGCAAGGCACTTCTCCGCCTCACTCCCGGCCCTGGCGATGATAATCTCGGCTTCGGATTCGGCCCTGCGGACCCCCGCCCTGCGCTGCAGGAAGAGAACTCCAAGCACGACTCCCACGCCCAGGAGAAAGGCGGCTACGGCCCCCAATATGACCATCTAAGAGTACCTCCCCTATTCATCCAGGGGGGATCAAGGGCAGATCTCTATCGCAGCGCCTCTTCCAGTACGTCTACAACCTGCCTGGAAGTATCGGCCAGCATGGCCGTTGCTTTCACGCCGTTCTTTTCCGCCAACAGGAGCTGATCCGAAAGGTTCAGTGCGGCCAGGATGGCAACCTTGGCCACGTCGCTCAACCGGGTTTCTTTTTGAATTCGGACCATGGTCTTATTTACGAGTGCTCCTACTTTGTGCGCCCATTCATACGAACCGGATACCTTGACCCTGTATAACTGGTCCATGATCTCCAATTCGACGAGTTGATCCCCCGTAGGGTTCATCTCTACACCTTTTCGAACTCCTCAAGGAGTTCATCAACGAAACTCTTCAGTCCCTGGCGCTCGCTTTCATAGCGTTCGAGGTATCCTTTGAGCTGGTCCCTCTCGGCCTTGAGCGCCTTGACCTCTTCGGTAAGTTTCAGGTTTGCTTCCTTGGTTTCCCTTAACGCCGCGGCCACTTCTTTAGCTTTCGCTTTCAACCTTTCCAGCAGCTCGCTCGGCAATGCTCTCTCTTCACCGTCAAAAAGCATCATGACTATTCTCCTAGCGTCGTAAGGCTGAAAACACCTTTTTCATGGCGGACTCAACCTCTTCAAGAAGAGGAACCACGTCCTCTTCCGAAAGCGTTTTCTCGTGGGAGCGAAAGACCAGGGAAAATGTAACCGACTTTTTCTCCCCGGGTATACCCCGGCCTTTGTACACTTCCACCAACTTCACGGCTTCGAGGTTGGGCAGTCCCAACTCCTTCACCTTGGCCATGATACCACCCCAGGCAACTTCTTTGCCAACCAGGAAGGAAAGGTCTCTGGCCATGGCGGGAAAGCGCGAAAGGGATTTGAAGGAGGGTTCCCTGGCCGCGGCGCCAAGGCCTTCAAGCGAAAGTTCCACCCCGTGGGCAACACCGCTCTTGAGTCCCGTAACCGCCATGGCTTTCGGACCAAGAGTCCCAATCCATCCGATCTTCTTTCCATTGAGCAGTACCGCCATGGAGAGCCCCTCAACGAACGGGGGGTGGTTCTCCACTACAAAGACGCCGTCAATTCCTGCTCTCTCGAAGAAAGATGTCACCAACCCCTTAAGGTGCAGCAGGGATACATCCACCCGCTCTCCCCACACCACCGGCGGATCATCAACGTAACAAACGGCTGCAAAAGCGGCCCTCTCCTTTATGACGCCTCCGGCCTCCGGCAGAAAAACCCTGCCCGTCTCAAAGAGCCTAACGGTGCGGGCACCCCTTGAACGGTTAAAGCCGACGGTGGCGCAGAGCGGACCAAGCAGGGAAGTCCTCAATACCGAAGTCTCGGGACTCAAAGGATTGGAAAGAGCAACCGCTCCGCACGCAACACCGAAGGTCTCTTCGAGATTCGGACTCGTCATGCTCATGTGTATGGCTTCGAAATATCCCGAGGCCGCGGCAAAATCACGCAACCGTTCTTCGAAAATCTCCTCGGTGGGTTTACCTCCGACGGGATCAATGCAAGGGGGAAGAGAGGCCACGAGGTCTGCCAGGCCGTGAATGCGAATAATTTCTTCGATGAGGTCAACTTCTCTATCGACGTCAACGCGAAAGGAGGGGGATGTTACCAACCACCTTCCCGGAGAGTTCTCCTCCACCCCAAAACCCAGGGCTTCCAGAATAGACCGACAACGCTCTTCGGGAATCTCCATGCCGATGAGTGAACTGATTCTGGCGTGTCTAAGCAAAATTGGAGCCGTGGGCGCCTTGGGCGCGCGAATATCGATTACGCCTTCGGCTAACGTACCGCCGCTTATTTCAAGAATGAGACGGGCCGCCCTGTTGAGGGAGACTTCGGGCCCCATCGGGTCGACACCCCTCTCGAAGCGATGGGAGGCGTCGGTATCAAGGCCCATAGCCTTGCCGGTTCTTCGTATGTTAACCGGATCGAAGACGGCGGCTTCGAGCAGAATATTTCTCGTCGCTTCGGTAACGCCGGTCTCTTCTCCTCCCATTACGCCTGCAAGGGCCACCGGCCCCCTGGCGTCCGCGATAACCAGTCTTTCCCGGTCCAATTTACGCCCGACCCCGTCCAAGGTCGTTATCGTCTCGCCATTTATTGCCCTGCGAACCACAATCCGGCCTTCTTTCAACCTGTCGATGTCGAAGGCGTGCAACGGGTGGCCAAGTTCCATAAGGAGGTAGTTTGTAATGTCCACAACACCGTTTATGGGTCTCAGTCCACACTGCTCCAGGCGTTTGCGTATCCACGCAGGGCTTTCGCCCACCCTGGCGCCGGTTATAATTCTGGCGGAGTAGCGAGGACAAAGCTCCGGGGCTTCAACCGTTATCGAGGCCAATTCTTCTACGGGCGGGCCGGATTCCAGGCAGGAGCTTTCCGGATGCTTCAGCTTACCGTTGAAGAGCACGGAAGCCTCGCGGGCCAAGCCGAATACATTCATGCAGTCGGGCCGGTTTACCGTGATACCGAAATCGAAGATCGTCTCGCCACCCACCGACTCAATTGTTTCTACTTCGCTGCCGGAGAGGGTGAAAGCTTGCGCGACCGCCTCGTCATCGGTTGGCAATTGCGTATATTCCGCTATCCAGGAGATGGGAAACTTCATTCCAGCCTCAAAACTGCCGCAGGAAGCGGAGGTCGTTCTCGCAAAAATGACGTATGTGGTCGATGTTGTACTTGAGCATCGCCATGCGGTCTATTCCCAAACCAAAGGCGAAACCGGTGTACCGCTCCGAATCGTAAGCGACGGACTCGAAGACGGCCGGGTCCACCATTCCGCAGCCGCCGACCTCCAACCAACCGGTTCCTTTACATACCGGGCAACCGGCGCCGTTGCACAAAACACACTTGAGATCGGTTTCGGCGGATGGTTCGGTAAAGGGAAAGTACGAGGGACGGAACCTTACTTCAGCCCTGCGCCCGAAGAGTTTCCCGTAGAAATACCGGAGCGTTCCCTTCAGGTGAGCCATCGTTATCCCCTCGTCCACCACCAACCCTTCGACCTGAAAGAACATGGGAGAATGGCTGACGTCGTCGTCCCTCCTGAAAACTCTCCCGGGCGCAATGATTTTGATCGGAGGCTTGCGCGTTTCCATCGTCCTTATCTGCACGGGCGACGTCTGCGACCTGAGCATTACATTCGCGGAAAGGTAGAATGTGTCCTGGATATCCCTGGAAGGATGGTCGGCCGGGGTGTTGAGGGCTTCAAAGTTGTGGTAGGCGTCCTCGACCTCCGGCCCCGTCGCGACGCCGTAACCCATGGAGATAAATATCTCTTCGATTTCGCGCCTGACCCGCGTAACCGGATGGATGGCGCCGATCGCCGGAGCTATACCGGGAAGGGTGAGGTCAATCGGTGGAAGAGTCCTCGCGGCGCTCCTGGCCCTACCAAGGGCCTCCGCGACCGACCCTTCAAGTTCCTTCTTGAGCGCGTTGACGGCCTGCCCGTAAGCCGGACGCTCACCGGGAGGCAACTCCTTTATGGCGGTCATCAGCTCCGGCAGAAGCCCTCGCTTCTTGCCGGTGTAGCGACCTTTTACCTCAAGAACCTCTGATTCGGTCCGTGCGGCGACGATCTCCTCCGCGAAGTTCTTGCGAATCGTCTCAATCTGCTCAAATCTCATACAACCAGCCCCAAAGCTGGAAGTATACTCAAATATGGCTGTTTACTCAACCGGAATCCACCGCCCAAATTTCGCAATGGTTGATGCGGATCGGCAGAAGGCCCAACAGGCCGGGTTCTTTTGGGCCGTCGGCAAGCATCGGCCGCTACAAAGGCCCTCATTCACCGTAGCGGCCTTTGCTTGCATAGGCCGAATGCCTTATTGCTCAACACCCCAATGCCCGACGGTACCGAGGGATTATCAATTTTAAGATTTCCGAAAAATCCCCCGCGGGTTGCCGAATCTAGTCGGCATCCAGCCGAGATTCAATGAACTCATCCCCGCCGCTCGTGGGCGGTCGCCTGACTTAGGCAGACAAAAAGGGATGTCGTTTGAAGAGGGTGTGACAGTAACCCGTCTTATTGGGATTTGAGCGACTCGGGGATAGAAATCCTCTTCCGCCTTAGCAACCACCTCAAGTCATGAAGATTTTCCGGTTCGTCGGTTTCAATGCCCGCTATGACCTCCCAACCATGTTCCTTGCAGATTGCCATGACTTCTTCCGCTTTCCGCATATTGTTGACTCTTACGATTGCCGGTCGCTTATTGCTGCCAAGTTTAGCCATCGGAACTCCTCAATTTTTCAAAAAGCAAGCCCAAACCACGCGAACTCCTGATAAGGGCCTGGCGATTAAATTCACCTGCCGATCTTGAGCGCAACGAAAAAGCGGGTAGGTGACGCGCCTTGTTGGGGCGCATCGTGCGGTCCCGGAAAGCGCTCGCCATCGAAGTGGATTAAGTGCGATGGCGTCCCGGCGCTCCATGCTTCTACGGGGGCGTCCACGAGACAAGTTGCACCTTTGAGACTTACGCGGGCACGGCGCGTCGTGCTCATCATTTTTTCAAATCGCGTGCGGCTTGAAAAAGACGATGGAGCAACTTGTTGGATGTTAGCCTCTACCTTGATTCCCTGGCGATCACTTCTTCTTTTCTCTCTTCAATTTCCTTTTTTCCTTCGGGCTAAGCTTGGCCTTTTTTTGCTTTTCTCTTTTGCCTTTGTCTTTTTTTCCGGAATCTCCCATATCTATTTCTCCTTTGGCTTTCTGTATCCAACAATAGCTTGAAATGACCGACAACAAGCAGGCTGATCCGCGTAAGGTGCGAGGTTTCTTTTGCCGTCCCTTATATTAGTAGCCTCCCGTCCACTACTTCATTCCCCCTTCGATGCCCTCATACTACCACTACTCCCTTCACGTGTACACAACCCAAAGGCTTCCGTGCGTCGTAGCGGGGCCGGACGCCATGCCAGGGAATCCAAGGCGGCCGCAGTTCAAGCCCGCGGTGTTATGCTATTTTAGTGAGGCTCTTTTCTCTCGGGCCGGACGTGCTATTGTCGACGGTCCCGACAGGCTGCTGAGAAACTCGCATGGGCCGCGCGCGGGAAGCTTGAGGAGAACTTGGCGAGGGACATGGATTCCGGGAGGAATACGATTGCGTGTACTCTATAGAATACTGGTGTTCCTGTCGGCGCCGATCTGGCTCTTGTTTCTGGCGCTGCGCCATAGGGGAGAAGTTCGTCTCGGCGAGCGGCTCGGCTTCTATCCCGAAGAGACGAGCGCTCCCATTTGGATCCAGGCGGTTTCGGTGGGTGAACTCAGGATTGCCCAGAGGCTGGCCGCCGTATTTCGAAAACGCGGCCTTCCCGTGTTGATCTCCAGCACTACCTCCACCGGACTGAAACTCGCCGCCGCTGAAGCGCGGGACGCCATCGGGGTCAGGGCCTTTCCGTTGGACCTCCCATACAGCGTGAGCATGGTTCTCAGGCGGATAAAACCCAGGGCGCTGGTGCTGGTGGAAACCGAACTCTGGCCCGAACTCTTTGCGGGCGCCAAACGCGACGGTGTGCCGGTTTTTATCGCCAACGCCCGTCTCTCAGACCGAGCCTTTAAACGAACGCTGGTCTTCAAGAGGCTCTACAGCAACATCCTACGGGGCGTAAGAGTGGCCGCTCAGAGCGAAGAACACGCCGCGCGTTTCGGCCTTCTGGGAGCAAACCCGAAAGAAATCGTTGTCTTGGGCAACCTCAAGTACGACCTGGCGCCTCCTGGAAACTTTGAGACCGTCAGGGAGCAACTGCGGGGCTACCTGCCGGGCGGCTCACTCTGGACGGCCGGTTCGGTAAGAGAGGGAGAAGAGGCCCTCGTCCTTCAGGCCATGTTAACCCTGCGAACAACGTTGCCCGGGGTCAGGCTGCTACTGGCGCCGAGGCATCTTAGCCGCGTGGACGTGTCTCTGAAACTTTGCGAAAGGGCGGGACTCAGGGCGGCTCTGCGGAGCCGGGGAGTTACTGGTAACTGGGATGTACTGCTGCTCGATACGGTGGGAGAACTCTGGTCAGCCTACGCGCTCGCTTCGGCGGCTTTCGTCGGTGGAAGCCTGGTTTCACTGGGCGGACAGAACGTGTTGGAACCCGCTTTCCTTGGAAAACCGGTTCTCTTCGGACCCCACACCGAAAACTTCAAAGACGCCGCGGAAGGGCTCCTGTCCGCCGGAGGCGCCGTCCGTGTAAAGGATCCGGTGGAACTCGGGCGTCGGCTCGGCGACTTCCTGGCGGACCCGGCTGCCGCGGAAGCGTGCGGGCTCAGGGCTAAGAAGGCCGTCGAGCGCCACCGGGGCGCCGTTGGCCGTACCGCTCGCTGGATCGCCGATAACATCGAAGGCGTGTAACCGGGATTCATTACCCCCCAATTCCGCTATTGATAAGAAATCATACTTGAGCCTGTTGCACGACTCCGGTACGCGCTTTTGTAGAAAAATTCGGCTTCGTAAAATGGCCGAGGATCAACGAGAATGACTAAACCTATACAAAATGACCCCCTGTAAAACACCAAAGACGTCAAATTTGAACTTCGTGCAACAGCCTCACTTGTTGTGACACATACAGCCGGGGCGGTACTGACCTGCAAGATTCTCGGCGAAATGGAGCGCAGGGACGCAAAGAGAGGCATCGTCACCATGTGTATCGGAGGCGGAATGGGATTCGCATATTTACCAGAACGACCCTGAACCAGGCGGATGGCGGAACGTGGCAGGCCCTTAGTGCTTCTCCCGGGAAAATAAGCATTCCCCGGAATGGCGAGGTGTCATTCCCTCCCCGCATCACTTGTCTGCGCCTGCCTGTCACACTGGCGACGCAGACAGGTGTGGGCGAGACCCGCCCGCACGGCCAGGCCGGCAAAGCCCGCCGGGGTTCCACCCCGCCCTTGGCACCTTCAGCGACTGCCCATTTTGATGCTCCTGTAGTAAACTAATTACTTGCGCGGCCGACTTACCCTTAGGACTGCGCTTCGGCTTGGCGGTTCAACGCCGTATGGAACGACACACATAAGGAGTTTGCCATGGATAGGTGCTTCGGTAAAAAGGCGTGGTTTGGACGGACGACGGGTTCTCGCCACGCGTGGTTCTTCGGCCTGGTATTTGCGGCGGCCGTTTTTTGCTTTGCCGGCGGTGCGTGGGCGGGCCAGGGGGTTCTCACGCGCTATCCTACCCTGCACGGCAATACCATCGTCTTCGAGGCGGGGGGAAACCTCTGGCGGGTAGACCGCCAAGGCGGCGAGGCCCAACGCCTCACTACGGATGGCGGCTTCGATATCATGCCCCGCTTTTCACCCGACGGGAAGCTGATCGCCTTCACCGGGCAGTACGACGGCAATACGGACGTGTACGTTATGCCGGCCAAGGGTGGTGTGGCCAAGCGTTTGACCTTTCACTCCGACGTGGTGAAGGACGCACCGCTGCGCTGGGGGCCGGACAATATGGTGGTTACCTGGACTCCGGACGGCAAAAACGTTCTCTTTCTCTCCCGTCGCGACACCTTTAACTCGTGGTTCGGACGGCTCTTTCTCATCTCACCGGAGGGCGGCCTTCCAACGCGCCTGGCGGTGCCGAAGGGCGGCATGACTTCCTTCAGCCCCGACGGGAGCAAGATCGCCTACAACCGGATCTTCCGCAACTTCCGCACCTGGAAGGACTACTACGGAGGTCTGGCCCAGGACGTATGGATCTACAACTTCAAAACCCGCAAAACGGAACGAATCACCAAGTGGAAGGGAACGGATACCGATCCCATGTGGTACAGGAACACGATCTACTTCGCCTCGGACCGTGGTCCCGCTAAACGGCTGAATATATGGGCCTACGACTTGAAGACAAAGTCCTTCCGGCAGATAACCCATTTCAGCGCTTACGACGTAGATTGGCCAAGCCTTGGAGACAACGGCATCGTTTTCCAGGATGGGGGAGCGCTCTACGTCCTTGACCTGCCCTCGGAAAAACTCCACAAACTTGAAGTGACCGTTCCCCTTGACGGAGTGCGTACGCGCCCGCGCTGGGTGAAAACGGCAAAACTGATCAAATCCTTCGGGATTGCACCCAACGGCAAGCGTGCGCTCTTCGGTGCGCGCGGCGACATCTTTACCGTGCCGGTGAAACACGGAAATACGCGCGATCTTACGCAAACCTCCAACGCGAGGGAGATGTTTCCGGCCTGGTCTCCTAACGGCAAGTGGATCGCCTACGTTACCGATCGCACCGGCGAGGCCCAGATGGCGGTGCGTCCCTCCGGCGGAGGGGGCAGCGAGACCATTTTGACCGACCGGAAGGCCGGGTATCTCTACGAACCGGTCTGGTCTCCCGACAGCGCCAGGCTGGCCTTCTCCGACAGCGACCACGTCCTATGGGTGCTCAATATTAAAGACAGAAAAACGGTGCGCGTCGATCGGGATCCGCGGGAAGAGATTCACCACGTCCAGTGGTCTCCCGACGCCCTATGGCTGGCCTACTCGAAAGCGGGGCCGGAAGACATGGGCTCCGACGACGACGCCTCCACGTATATGGGCAGGATATTTCTCTACAGCCTGGCTACAGGAAAAACCACCCTCGTCAGCAACGGCTTGTCCAACGACTACGATCCCGTCTTCAGCCCCGACGGCAAATACCTCTACTTCGTCTCCAGCCGCCACATCAACCCCGTCTTCAGCCAGACGGAGTTCAACATCGCCACCTTGAAGATGGCGGGCCTCTACGCCGCTACCCTGCAAAAGGACGAACCCTCGCCGTTCGCTCCCCGATCGGACGAAGGCTCGGTGAAGCCGGAAAAGGTCAAAAAAAACGAGACATGGAAACCGGGCGCCATTCCGCCGATCCACATAGACCTTGCAGGACTCATGCGCCGCGTGGTTCCCTTTCCCGTTCCCTGCGGAAACATTGTTTCACTCTCCGCCTCGGCCGGCCGGGTATACTACGTTACCCTTCCTACCCGAACGATGACGGAACCACTACCTGGAGAGCAACCGGGGTTGCACGTCTTCGACATGGCAAAGCGCAGGAACAGCCTGCTTGCCACGCCGGCCGACGCCTATGCCCTCAGCGCCGACGGATCAAGCGTGGTCTACAACCACGGGAAGCATTACACCGTTGTTAGCGCTCTGCTTCCCGGCAATGGAATCTCGAAGGGAGGCAAGCCCGCAGCAAAAAAACTTGACCTCTCGAAGATGCGGGACTTGGTGAACCCTGTGGAGGAATGGCACGAGATGTTCCACGAGGCCTGGCGCCTGGAACGAGACTTTTTCTACAGCACGAAAATGAACGGCGTGAATTGGGATTCCGTACGCGCCAAGTACGAGAAGCTTCTTCCTGCAATGGCCTGCCGCGAGGACCTCAATTACCTCATCGGTGGAATGATCGGCGAGCTTCACAGTTCACACTCCTACGTGGGCGGCGGCGATAGGTACCACTTCAGGAGTCCCTACGTGGCCACCGGGCTGCTCGGCGCCGATTTCGCCCTCGACGCAAAATCCGGTAGGTACTACTTCAAAAAGATCTACGCCGGAGACAATTCGCGCGAGGGGACACGCTCTCCACTCACCGAGCCGGGTGTTGACGTAAGGCGGGGCGATTTTCTCCTGGCCGTGGACCACAACGATCTCAAGGCCCCAACGAATCCCTACAGCCTCTTCGTAAACACCCTTGGGCGTACCGTAACGCTCAGGGTGGCCAAGGATGCCCGGGGAGACGGCGCACGGGAGGTTGTCGTCAGGCCCATCCGCGACGAACTGAACCTTCGGCTGAAGGCGTGGATCGCCCGTAAGCGCGGGATGGTCAAGAAGGCTTCCGGAGGCAAAATCGGCTATATCTACATTTCGGACATGGAAGACGTGGGGATGAAGCAGTTTGTCCGACAGTTCTATCCACAGATCGACAAGCAGGGTTTGATCTTGGACGTACGGTGGAACGGCGGGGGTGAAATAGACCAGATACTTCTCGAACGCCTGCGTCGCGTTCTCATCGGCATGAGCACCAACCGTGAGCGCGTCCCCTTCACCATCCCGGAGCAGGTGTTGCACGGATACATGGCCTGCATAGAGAATCACTACTCTGCTTCGGATGGAGACATCTTTCCCTACTACTTCAAACACTACAAGCTCGGTCCCGTAGTCGGAACGAGGACTTGGGGAGGAGTGCGGGGCATCCGCGGATACTGGCCGCTCCTGGACGGCGGGTACATTACCATTCCCGAAGACAGCCTCTATGGGCTCAATTCCCAGTGGATTATCGAGAACTACGGGGTGGATCCCAACGTCGAAGTTGACAACTTGCCGGGCGACGTAATGGCCGGCAGGGACGCACAGCTCCAAGAGGCCGTAAAACTTATCATGGAAAAGATCAAGGCGCACCCACTTACGCTGCCTTTGCCGCCACCGCTCCTGCCGGCCTATCCACCGCGGCGTCGGCCTTAGTCGGGAACATCGCACCTGCTTGCGACAGTACGCGGGCAAGTGCGAACACATACAGGCAGACCAATTCCGGTGCGGTACGGACGGCCTGGTAGGTTAAGTGTTAGGGAGAATGGTGTTTTACTCGTCAAGGGATTGGGGGCCTTCGGGCCGAAGGCCGGAAAGGCGCCAAGGGCGGGGTGGTGCCCCGTCTGCCCGTACGGGTGGATTTCCCGCCCGCACCTGTTTGCGTTGCCAATGCGACAGGCAGGCGCAGACGGGTGGGACCGGGAGGGAATGGCTCTCCCCGTTTCAAGAAACACTTCTTTCCCCGGTAGAAGCACTCGCGATTCGAAGGCGGAGGCGTTCCAATCGCGGAATTTGGGTAAACGGGATATGCTGCATTCCGTGGAGGGAAAATGGCCCCATCGCATAGATTGCAGTTCGTGACGCAGCGAAAAGAGCTGCTAAACCTAAGCAGGACCGTACAGTTGCTAATCGGTCCTAAGCTTACCTTGGTGGAAGAACTCATCGCAAAAAACCTGCGCTCGCCCTACACGCCGGGCGCGGAGATGGGTGCATACCTGGCCGAGAGCCGCGGAAAACGCCTGCGCCCGACCATACTCCTGTTGATCAGCAGTATGCTGGGTTACGAAGGCGACAAAGACTGCACCTACGCGGCTATCTTCGAGTTCATTCACACGGCCACGCTCATCCACGACGACATCGTAGACCAGGCGCTTCTCCGCCGCGGCCACGCGTCACTGACCTCGCAATGGGGTCCGGAGCTTTCCGTCCTGATGGGAGATAAGGTTTTTCTCACCGCCATGGACCTGGCGATAAACCAGGGGCCGGGGCCTATCCTGCCGCTGATTTCGCGAACGGCTCTCAGCCTTATTCAGGGTGAGCTTGTCCAGAGCTGCCGCAAGTGGGATTTAACCATGAGCCGTAAGGATAACCTCGATATCATAAGCCACAAGACCGCGGATCTTTTCGCCGCCTGCGCCGAAACCCCGGGGCACCTGGCGAAACTCTCTCCACCCTCAATCGACGCCCTTCGCACCTTCGGTAGTAACCTCGGTGTTTCCTTCCAGCTTATAGACGACTGTCTCGACTACGCTTCAAACGAAGAAACCCTGGGTAAGCCGACTGGAAACGACCTTAAAGAAGGCAAGATAACGCTTCCCCTCATTCTCTACCTGGAAGGGGGCACCTCCGAAGACCGGGCTTTTATAGAAGCCGTCGTCGCCTCGCGCCGTTTCGATCCCCATACCCTGCAAGAAGTGACGGCACGAATAGTCCACTCGGGCGCCCTGGAAGGGGCCAGGGATATCGCGGCCTCTTACGCGGAGGACGCCAGAAAGATGCTCAAGGCTTTTCCGGACAACCGCTTCAAAGCAAGCCTTAACCTGATGCCCGACTACATACTTCGCAGAAGGTTCTGATGTTCTCTCCCCGCTGGGTCTTCTTCGACCTCTTCGACACCCTGTGCTCCGTGGATGAGGAGCGCTACTACAAAGGCAAGCGCAACGCCGCGCGGTCCTCGGGACTGGACTTCGACCTCTTCATGGCCGCCTGGAGAACTACCGCCGCGGAGGCAAGCACCGGCAAGCTGGATTCCCCCTTCGCGAGGGCCGGGGCGACGTTGGCGAAGGTAGGTTGTTTCGACCGTAAAACCATCGCCGAGGTGGCCCGCCTCGACGTCGAAACGATTCAAGGCTCCGCTTTTCTCTACGACGGCGCGGCGGAGACACTGGCGGAACTGAGAAAGCGGGGCTTTCGGCTGGGCCTCATAAGCAACGCCACCTCAACCACCGCTTTTCTGGTAACCTCCTTCAACCTGCGAAAGCTGCTCGACCAACTCGTCTTCTCCTACGAAACAAAGTGTTGCAAGCCCGACCTGAGGATATACAGAAAAGCCCTGTCGCTCGCGGAAACGGGAGCGGGCGAGGCTCTTTTTGTCGGCGACGGCGCCAACCACGAACTCGATGCGGCACGGCAACTCGGCATGGCTACAATCCGAATCGACCATCCGGTAAAGGCCCTATCCTTTTTGAAGCCGGAGAGTCTTTCGGACGATAACCACGCCAAGGTTTCGAGTTTCGAGGAACTTCTTGCCCTCCCCTTTCTTGCCGGCGACCGATCGGCGGCAAGTTGATGATTCTCTTGAATGAACCCACCAAAAATTGGAGCAACGATAGCCCGGAATGAGGGGTGATTGGGGGAAATCGTCCGCACGGAGCACGTATCCTGAGTCCCTGAAATAGGAGTTTGTAGAGATGTACGACCCTTCCCACGTGGTTTTGACGATCGGCCTGGCACTCTGGGTCGGCGTCATGGCGTTGACTTTGGCCCGAAAACTGAAGATGCCGCCACTTCTCTTCTACCTACTTCTCGGAATAGGACTCGGTCCCATGGGCCTTGGCTGGCTCCACCCCGAGACGTTGGGCGAGGGTCTTCCCATTCTCGTCGAGTTCGGGCTCGCGATCATACTCTTCGAGGGCGCCCTCAGTCTGCCTCGAACCAAGTCTCTACCGCTTTCGTCGCGCCGCCTGCTCGGAGTTGGAATACCATTGACCGCCGTTTTATCCACCATTGCCGCGCGCTACATAGCCGGCTTCGAGTGGCTTCCGGCAATCGCTTTCGGCGCCCTGATCGTGGTCACGGGGCCAACGACAATTGGACCGCTTTTAAGGAGCGTCTCGGTCAATCGCAAGCTGGAAGGGCTCCTCAGGAATGAGGCCATCTGGGGTGACTGTCTCGGCATCCTCTTGGCGAGCGTGATCCTTCCCTTCTGGGTCTCCCAGCAGCCCACGTCCCTTTTTCAGGTTCCCCTTCTCCTCGTCGAAAAGGCGGCCATATCCGTCCTGTTGGGCGGCGCCATAGGTTTCGTCCTTGGAAAGTGGCTGTTGCCCGCCATCTCAAAGCTCGGCGACAGGGAACTTCCGGGAATGGTGGCCCTCTCCTTCGCGATTATCGCCTTCAGCTTGAGTCAGGTAATCAGCCCGGGAAGTGGACCCATTGCCAGCGCGGTAGCCGGCTTTGTCCTCGCCTTTCAGAAAACGCCATGCGTGCGCGAAATAAGGATATTCAAGGGGCAGATCGCCTACGTCTTCATCTCCATGTTTTTCGTTCTGCTGGCCGGCCTCTTCGACCCCAGAGAACTCTCGGTGGAGCTTTGGCCCCTCGTTTTGACGACTCTTGTTCTCGGCATCGTCGTACGGCCGTTCAGCCTCTTCGCGGCTTTCTATAAAACCGACCTTAAAGTCAATGATCGCTTTTTCGCTTCGCTCATCGGTCCGCGCGGAATCATCGCCCTCGCAACGGCCTCTTTCATCGTAACGCAGATGCCGAACGATTCCATGGCATACGATGTTTTTGCCTTGACCTTCATGGTTATCTTTTTCTCCAGTTCCTTTGCCACCATTTTTACGAAACCCCTGGCAAAGATCCTCAAGGTTCACGTACCCGAATACAAAACGGGCATAGTAATCCTGGGCATCACTCCTTTTTCCAAGGCGCTGGCCTCGAAGCTTTCAGGGATAGTTCCCGTCAAACTCCTCGACAGCGATCGTATAAAGGTTGAATCCACCAAGATCAAGGGAGTCGATGTTGCGGAAAGAAACGCGCTGGAAGACGATCTCTACAGTGAAGCGAACGAAATGGGCTTCTGGAGGGTTCTGGCCGCAACACCCAACGACGCGTTGAACGCCACGATACTCGAACACGCCGAACACACATACGGCTCCGACAGGGTCTTCAGGGTCGTCCAGAACGCGGAATCGACCATGGTTCGCGACACTCCCCACGCGAGGCGGCAGGTCGCTTTCGCCCCCGATTTCAGCATCTCCGCCCTCGGCGACCCAGGCCGATGGAAGCTGCGGGAATCCGATAGCCCTGGAGAAGGCCGGTGGCCCCTGGTTTCCCTGAAAGGAGGCGGCGCACGTATATGCCGGGCCGGCGTCAAAGGGGAAGGTCCGTACCTGGTCCTGGAAATTGATGGAGGGAGCTGAAGTTCCTCTTTTCCATGCGACTGCTATCGTTCGGAATCCATCACCTAACCGAGGACCGAGAGCGGTGGACTTGATGAGCGCTCGCGGCTCCGGAGGCCGATTGTTGATCGGCCGAATCCTTGTTACGGCCGACTCGAACATTTCTGCGCGTAGGGGAAGGCGCCCCTGCCCTCCCGCCCGTCGTTCCGGCCCGCCGAGCGGCCAAAGGTAGGGAGAAAGGCGCGTCCCTCGCGATAGGTTCTTCATGGTTGGAAACGGCGTGTGGAGTAGCGACCTGCCGCAGCCAGTTTCTTAGGAGTCTTGGGGCGGTTGAAGGGCGGGCAGGAGATTGACGAGGATTTCGTTGGAGACGAGGAAACCTTTTGGCGTCAGGGAGAGTCTGCCGTCTTTAAGAATGAGGTTTCCCTGGTCCTCAAGTTTGCGTATGAGTTCGCCGGGGTCGCGGCCCTCCGCGGCCATTAGGGTTTTTACTTCCAGCCACGGAACACCCTCGGCGAGACGGAGGCCGAAGATGAGCCGATCCTCCGCCCGCCTTCGCGGCGTCAAACGTTCAACCGTATCGCGGGGAAGGCGTCCATCCCTGATCGCTTGGCACCAGGTTTTCAGGCTCGCCGGATTTCCACTGAGTTCGCCGCCGAAGCGGCTCCAGGCGGATGGCCCGAGGCCGATGGTTTCGGTGCATCGCCAGTACTTCATGTTATGGCGGCTCCGGCCGCCGGGCCTCGCGAAATTGGATATTTCGTAGTGTTCGAAACCGGCGCCCGCCAAAAGGTCGTGTGAGAGTTCGTAAAAGCGGGCCGAGGACTCCTCGGATGGAAGAATCGCGCTTCCCCTTTCGACGGCGACCGCCAGGCGCGCGTTGGGATGGAGGTCCAGGCCGTAAACCGAGAGGTGGTCCAGGGGCATCCCGGACGCCATTAGGAGATCACGCTCAAGAGAGGCGTTCGTTTGTCCCGGAACGCCCATCATGAGATCCATGGAGAGGTGGAGAAAGGCTGCTTCGGCTCCGGCCGCCACCGCCCGTTCTACGTCCTTTGGAGAGGCCCTCCTTTCAAGCAGACCGAGTATCCCGGGGTCGAAACTCTGCGCTCCGATGGAGAGACGCGTTACGCCGGCCCTTCTCCACCCGTGTGCGGCTTCGGCGCAAACCGTCTCCGGGTTGGCTTCAAGGGTAACCTCCGCTTCGGGAGTTATCGCGAAGATATTTCCCAGAGCGCCGAGGAGGGAAGCGAGACGTTCTCCATCAAGAAGCGACGGCGTTCCACCACCAAGGTAGATGGTATCGACGGCTATGGGGGAACTCCCGGCGTAGAAGCGCGCCTCGTCAAGGAGGCGCCCTTCGTATCCCAAGGGGATTCCCCGCGTCGTTTTCAACCTGTAGAAGTCGCAGTAGCCGCAGACCGAAGCGCAGAATGGAAAGTGAAGGTAAAGACCGACGGCCCTAGCGTTCATCGCGGGTTGAAAGGCGCGCGCGGATGCGGAGGGCGAGACTCTTGAGGAGGCCGGTCTCCCGGCCGGAGAATGCGAGCCTGTGCACCATGGCGCGTAATTCGCGGGAGACGGGCTCGCCCCTGTTTTGGAGGAATCCGGCCGCCAGGGCCACCTCCTCCATGGTCGAGACGAGCCTCTCCAGTTCTTCGTGGCTCGCGCCCTCGGGTTTAGCCGGTGGATGGGGGCTTTCCGCCGCGCGGTAGACGAGATATGCAAGAAGAACCGCGCTCTGTGCGAGGTTGAGATCCCGGTAGGCTTCGTCGGTCGGAATTACGATGACGCCCGAACAGCGGGCAAGTTCGGCAAGGTTCAGGCCGGACGACTCAGAGCCGAAGACGAGGGCGGTGCCACGCTCCCTGTTGGCTGCCAACTTAACCGCTCCCTCCTCCGGAGAAAGGCACTCCATCCTGGCCCTGGCTCCCGGCGCGGTTGCGATAACCATGGTTCGGTCCGCCACGGCCTCCTCAAGGGTCGCCGCGATAACGGCTCGATCGAGCAGGTCCGAGGCGTGCCAGGCCATTCGCCTGGCCTCGGCTTCGAAGTAGGGTTCGCAACCGGGCTTGTCGTGGTCCCGGCTAAGCCTGGGATCCACGAGAACGAGGTCGCCGAAGCCGAAGTTCTTCATGGCGCGGGCCACTGCGCCCACGTTGCCCGGGGAACGTGGCCGTACGAGAACGAAGCGCAGCCCCTTCATTCGCGCTCGTGCTCGCGGTAGCGCCGCACCCAGCGGTCGTGTTCCCGGAGCGTTTTGGAAAAGGCGTGCGTGTTGTTGCCCCTGCTGACGAAGTAGAGATAGGCCGAAGGCGTTGGATGAATAACCGCGTCGAGGGAGGCGCGGCCTGGATTGCATATCGGCCCCGGAGGCAGACCGGTGTGGAGGTACGTGTTGTAAGGACTCGGATAGGAGAGGTCCTTCCGGAGCAGTCGCCCTTTGTATGCACCATTCAACTCCTCGGCGTAGATTATCGAAGGATCGGTCTGCAACGGCATTCCAAGGCGGAGGCGGTTGAAGAAAACCCCGGCGATAAGGCCGCGTTCCGCCGGCACGGCGGTTTCCTTCTCGACCAGGGAAGCCATGGTCGCAACCTGCCTCGGCGTCATGGTGGTCTGAATGATGTCAGCTCTCTTCTTCCACCATTTTCGGAAGCCGTCGACGAGCGTCCCCACAACCTTTCTCGGGGAAAGACCCTGGGCAAGGGTGTAAGTTTCCGGAAAAAGGTATCCTTCGAGGTTCCCGGCGAGTGGATCGAGGTCCTTAATCGGGCGTGGATCCTGCATGGCCTCCAGCAGCGACTTTTCGCTCCCCAACCCGGCTTTGGCGAGACGTGCGGCGACGCCGCGCATTGTGAGTCCTTCGGGAATCGTTACTTTGACCAGGAAAACGTGACCCTCGAGCAGTGCATTCAGTATCTCCAGCGGAGAAACCGGAAGGCTGAAACGGTACCTACCCGCCTTGAGTCCCCTTTCCTTGCCGAGAATCGCGAAGGCCAGTTTGAAGGAGAGCTTGCTTCGCACGAGATCCTTATCCTCCAAAAGCTCGCAGGTTTGCGCGGCGTTGGAGCCCTTCGGTATCTCGATGGTAACAACGCGCCCCCTCTTGCCGTAGGGATGGTGCCAGTCCCAGGCTAAAAACGCCGCGGCAAAGATCACGAGTAGGAGAAAGACGGAAACGATAGCCGCGAAGACAAGGGAGCGTGTCTTCATGCCCAATCTCCGTGATTGAAACGCCCGCGCCTTCGAATAGCGGATGAGTGAAGCACCATAGGCGCGAAACCGTGGGCCGTGGAGTCTTTCCCGGCCGTACGCGTTAACCGGCGCCGGATCGGGGTCATAACGCGACCTCGTCGAGGTACGATTGCAGGATAATGGCGGCGGCCAACTGGTCTATCCTTCCCTTCCCGCTGCCGGGCTTCCCGCCTCTTTCCCTGAGTAAAAGTTCGGCTTCGCGGCTCGTCAACCGTTCGTCCCTAAGTACTATTCTTATCCCCGGTAGGGCCCCTTCCAGGAGAGCCTTGAAGCGGGCGACCCTGCGCCCCGTTTCGCTCTCCTCTCCGCTCATGTGAAGGGGATTTCCGATGACGATGGTGTCCACGTCGTTTTCGGCAACAACGGCAATAACGGCTTTGGTCGGATCGCGCCGGGGATGGACTTCGACAACCGGTAGGGTACGTGCGATGGTTCTCGTATCGTCCGAGACGGCAAGACCGATGCGCCGCGCGCCCCAGTCCACGCCCAGCGCCTTTCCCACTTTTATACCTCTTTCCGGGCGCAGTAGAGAGTAGCGATGCCGCCCGTCAGCGAGCGCCTGAAGAGCGGTGTGGCCCCGGCCTTTTTCAACCTGGCGCTGAGTTCCTCCGGATCCGGAAGAGCCTGAACGCTCGCCGGCAGATAGCGGTAGGCGGAAGAAGAGGGACTGGCGATACGCCCTAAGAATGGTAGGATGTGCCGGAAGTAGAATAGAAAAGGGGCACCGAAGATCTTGCCGCTTGGGGTGGACAACTCAAGGATGACTATCTTTCCGCCCCTTTTCACTACCCTCACCATCTCGGAAAAGCCCCTATCGAGGTCCTCGAAGTTACGGACTCCGAAGGACACCATGACGCCGTCTACGCTGTCGTTTTTCAGCGGCAGCGCCAGCGCGTTTCCACGAGCAAAGAGGAAATCAGGGTTGGAGCCGGACTTTTTTCCGGCGCGCCGGAGCATTCCGCTGCTGAAGTCCACGCCGAGAACCCTGGCCTCCACGCGCTTGAGCAGGGCAAGGGCAAGGTCTCCCGTCCCGGTGCAAAGATCGACGTAAAAGCATCCTTTTTCGGGAGAGAGAGCATCGACGGCCCTCCTTCTCCAGTAACGGTCAACGTTGAGCGAAAGGACGTGGTTCAGCAGGTCGTAGGTGGGCGCGATTGCCGTAAACATCCCGGCTACGAGCGAACCCTCGCGCCGTGTGGGATCCGGAATCGGGAGCACCTCTTTTCTAACCATGGGCTGCTTCCGCCAGGGCCGCCTCGAGTTCCTCAGGCGTACACACCGCGGTGCCGGCCTTGCCGACCACGACTCCGGCCGCGGCGTTGGCTATGCGCGCGGCTTCGGTAAACCCCAGATCGGCGGCGAGGGCAAGACTTACGGCTGCCACCACGGTGTCACCCGCGCCGGTTACATCAAAGACCTCTCTAACCCGGGCCGGGATGCGCTCGGGGGGGAAACCCCTCCGGACAAGGACCATGCCCTCGGCTCCCAGGGTGAAGAGGACCGCACCCCAGTCGGTCTTCCCGAGGAGCCGTTCCGCGTCTTCAGGAAGCGTGCCCGCTTCAAGGGCCTTGCCGATAAAACCGGCGGCTTCCTGCCTGTTCGGCGTAACCAGCGACGCGCCGGGGTAGGGAAAGTGAATCGGTTTCGGATCGACTACGTAAGGCAACCTGGCTTCCCGGGCCATGCGGCCGACCTTCAGCAACATCCTGGAACCGAGCACTCCCTTTGCGTAGTCCGATACGACGAGGACCCCGGCCCCGGGCAGCTCTCCAGAGAGGCGTTCCAGCAACTCCTCCCTTGCGGTCCCGGGGATGGCGGTCTTCTCCTCGTGGTCTATACGGACAACCTGCTGTTGGTGGGCAACAATGCGGGTTTTAACCGTGGTTGCCCGGCCGCTCAGCGTAATGAGGCCGGAAATATCTATCGACCTTTCTTCGGCAACGCGTCTGAAATCTTCACCCCCAGCGTCTTCTCCCACCACTCCGAGAAGAACCGTTCGCCCGCCCATGGCCTGAACGTTCGAAGCCACGTTCGCGGCGCCTCCCGGCAACATCCGTTCGCCGGTCACCTCCACGACCGGGATCGGCGCCTCGGGCGATATCCTGTGCACCGAGCCGTAGACAAAGCGGTCCAGAATCACGTCCCCAAGAATTACGACCTTTGTGTCCTTCCACGCTTCAAGCGCCATCAAACCCCCTAAATCCGAAACGAGGCTGATTCTAAACAAAGAAGGTCAAGCCCCAACGGCTTCAAATCCCGGCCATCCAGATGTAGACCCAGTTCCCCAGGAATGCTGCCAGCAAAAAAAGCCACCACCACTTCTGCTCCTTCCGCGGTATCTCTATCGTAAAGCGGCGTCCGGCGATCCATCCCATGGCGCCGACCGCGACCCACGCCAGCAACACCCACACGGTCAGGGCGAAGAGGGGACTGGTAAGGAAGGCCTCTTCCCAGTGACCGTAGAGAACCATCGTAAGGGAGCGCGTCGCCCCGCAGGTGGGACAGGGGTGTCCGGTTACCGCGTGGAAGCCGCAGGCAGGATGAAAGCGCGCCGGCAGCAGCGAGAGAACCCATACGCCCACCGCCGCCAGAGCCATTCCCATGCCTATAAATGGCCACGCAGGGGGGGAACCGCGCCCTCCCTGCCCTTTTCCCGGAGTCATGTGAAAGATCATTTCACCTTTCCACCCTTGGCAATAAGAGCCAGGGCCGCGCCGATGCGATTCCATTGGTCAGCTTTGAGAAGAAGGACGCACTTGCGACCACCGGCTTTGGCGTAGCGTTTGCCGTCCACCTCCCTTCCCACCACCAGACTCTCCTGAAAATCCCGGCCCTTTATCGTCACCGTATAGGCCGGTTGCAGGAGGTCTTTAGCACGCTCCACGGTTAACTCGTCCGCCTCTTTGCCCTTCAGTTCCGAGATCTCCGCCGCCAGCACGGAGGCGTCGGCGCCGGCGGGTGGTTTCTTTGGAATGGTAAACTTCCAGCCCTTCTTCGGGGCTCTCCTGATCTCCACGACGGCCTCACCCTTGACCGTTATTCCGTCGGCGTCGTAGAGGGCGTGGCGAAAGCATTCCAGAGAACGGTAGTCCCCGGCGCTCTTTTTTAGAAAACGGAGGGAGTTGAGAGAGACGGACATGATGGATGGCCTCCCGGTGGCGGAGGCGTACACAAGGCGCTTCCCTGGATCGGAGTCCGGCACCTTGTTGCCCAGTTTTACCTCGATCTTTTGGCCGTTATCAAGGGTCAGGCGGGCTTCCATCATGGGCTTGTTCAAACCGGAGGCCTTGGAATCAACCTTCCCCTCGGGGAAGAAGGAAAATACCTGGCAGAGGCTGAGGTCGTCCAGGAGGTCCTGCAGCTTGTCGCCGTTTCCCCAGTCTTTAAAGGGCGTCGTGATCTCCCACTCCTCATCGCCGCTTCTTTTAAATGAGAACCCGTCGCCGTTACGGCGAACCAGGTCGCAGCGCTGCACCTGCTGGGTTCCAGCCCAGAGCAGGTCTCTCAGCCTGAAGTTGTTCGAAGGACGAAGCACAACCTTCTCCATATCTTTGGGCAGCAGAACCACCCGCCCGGCGGCGCGCACGTAGACGCCTTCGCCCAGGGGCGCCTCCTTCCCCAATTCCACGACGGCGCTTCCGCTATTGGTTTTCAGCGTCCATACGGCCCTGGGCTTGTCAAGGCCCATCTCTTCCGGAGAGGAGGCGCCCCGCTTTACAACGCGAAGCACCCTTGCCCCCACGAGTCGGTCGATAAAACCCTCAACCCCGTAGCGGTCCGCCCTGTCTTTTACCGGTTCAACCATATCCCAGCGCTTCTCGTCCTTCACGAGAACCACCGGCGAGAAGCCCCTTCGCTCCAAACGGTTTACCTTCTTGCTTTCTATGGAGAGAAGCTTCACCTCGTTCCTGGCTCGTTGGCCGGTCGTCGGCACCTTTCTTTCCCACAACAGAATTGCGGCGAGAAGCAGGAACACAACGACCAGAAGAATCCACGTTGACCTGCGCATCCTTCTACCTCCTGCGCTTGATGTAGACGAAGACGCCCGTTCCCACCGCCGCCATCGGCATGATCAACACGAAGAGTATGAAGAGAAAGTTGGACTGGGATGCCGTCAGGGTTAAATGGGCTTCGATGGAGGTCTTCGGCGGAATGGCAATCCTGCTTTCCTGCCTGAGCAGCCAGTGAAAAGCGTTCATGCAGAATAGAAGGTTGCCGGCGCCGCTGGACAGCAAGGTATCGGAGCCGAGGTCCGCGTCACCCGTAATTACGATTCTCGTCTTCTCGCCGGGTTTTGAGGAGTAAACACAGGCGGCCAGGAGCAACGGCCCGGTTGGGTCACCCTTCGTCTCTTCGGCCGGTTTGTCGAGACTTTTCAGGCTGCGAAGGCCCCAACTCTTTGAAGAGGACATGAGAAGCGGGGCGACGGTGTAGCCCTTCTCCGCCGGTTTAACCTGAACGAGCGAACGGGCCAGGGAAAAGAGGACCGGATACTTGTTCTTTGAGAGGTCCCTGACGATTGTATTGGTGCCGTAGTCGGCGCAGAAGAAAGTCTGGGCGCCGAATGCCCTGACCGAGGCGGCCGGGTCCAGAACGATGTCGTTTCCAGCCTCGACCCCCCACTCCTTGAAAAGCTCCTCAAGGCCGGTTTTCCCGAAGAGCGGTGGACGCCCGGGTAGAATGACCGGGTCTAAAAGGGCGAAGACCTTGCCGCCTTTCGTCAGGTAGTCACCGACAACCTTCGCCTCCGTCGGAAGAAAGGGCTTCCGCGGCCCGGCTATTACCAGGCAATCCGCATCTTCGGGCACACTTGTCTTACCCAGGCTCGTCCAGTTCCGAAGGATGTCGCCTTCCCGCTTCAGGCGTTCCCTCAGCATCCCGAAGCCAAGGTTACGCTCTCCAGCCGAACGCTCTCCGTGGCCTTGCGTGAAGTAGATAACGGGTTTTCTTGGATTGAGAACGTCCAGGATCGCGTTGGTAAAGGCCTCCTCGGCCTTGAATGCCTTGACCCTGGGCCGCCCTCCCATTCTCATGGCCGAAAAATCGTAGTCGACCATCTGGTCCTTTTCGACATACTTGCTTCGGCTTCCCGAAGCGAAAACGACTACATTCGCCACGGAGACGTTGTAGCGTTTAGCCAGGGCTTCCGTTCCGGCGGGATCGCGGTCCGGGTTCACGTAGCGGACCTTGACCATTGGGCTGGCCGTCTCGTAGGCGGTGAGGAGGTCCTTTACCTTCTGGTAAAGCGGGTCGCCGGGGGGAAGAAAGACAACGACGTCGAGCTTCGACTTGACTCCCTTCAGTATCTTTTTTGTTTGGGGAGAGAGGCTGAAGCTTCCGGAAGCCGTCAGGTCCCAGCGATGGTAATGACGGTAGCCCAGGTAGTTGACTATGAGCAGTATGGCGACCAGCAGCAGCAGGAAGACGCCCCAGTTGGTTTCCTTCAACGTTTTTTTCTTCATTGCGTCACCTCAGCCTGCGGGTCTGAAGAGCCTGGTATGACAGGGCCAGAAAGAAGGCGGCCCCCGAGAGCATGTAAACGATTCCGCGACTATCCACGGCACCCCTGGCGCAGGTTTGTACCATGGTGTAAAGGTCCAGATAGTCGAATATCCCCTTCCAGAACGGGGTGGAAGAGATAAAGGCAAGCAACGATATGAGTAGCAGGCTGAGCAAAATTACGAAGCCGATCATGGCTGCGACGACCTGGTTCCTGGAGGCGAGGCTCGCGAAGAGGCCTACCGCGATGAAAAAGAGTCCCACCAGAAGGATGCCGATGTAACCGCCCCAGACCGGTCCCATGTCGACCTTCGTATAACTCCTGAGCACCGCCACGTAGACGAGGGTCGGAAGCCATATTGCGATGTACAGCCCCATCGCGCCCAGGTACTTGCCCAAGACCACCTCCACATCCGAGACGGGCGCCGTGAGGAGCGTTTCGATGGTTCCCGTCTTCATCTCCTCCGCCCCCAACTTCATGGTGATGACGGGCGCGGCTATGATCATGAATATCCAGTAGAAGAGCGTTCCCCCGAAAAAAACGGCGGTTGGATTGGTCGAGCCCGCCCCGGGCCGACTGAGGGCCGCGAGTATCATGGCGAAAAGAAAACCGTTCAACAGGAGAAAAGCCGCGATGACGGCGTAGGCCATCGGCGAGTAGAAGTAGGAGCGCAGTTCCTTCTTTGCGATGGTAAATACGGCTTTCATTGCACTTCCTCCCGTGCCTCTTCGCTCGTGGTGATCGAGAGAAAAGCCTCCTCCAGGGACACGTGGCGCGGTGTCATTTCCAGGATCGGAAGGTTTTCCCCGGCGCAAGCCGCAAAAATGGAGCGACGGGGGTCTTGGCCCTCTTTGGCCTTCACCTCGAAACGAGGGCTGCCCCCGGCTTCTCCGGCGTAGACAATCTCTGCAATCTCGGGAACGGCGGCGAGGCAAGCTTCCGCCTTTTTGCGTGGGGCGTCCAGCGAACAGAGGAGTTGGCCTCCACCGCCCAGACTCTCTCTCAACCCCTCCACGGATCCCTCGAAGAGAAGCTTACCCTTGTGGAGAATCAGCGCACGGGAACAGATAGCTTCGACCTCCGGGAGGATGTGGGTGGAAAGTATGACGGTGTGATTTCGACTCAAAGATTTGATGAGGTTGCGTACGTGGACGATCTGGCCCGGATCCAGCCCTACCGTGGGTTCGTCGAGGATAAGCACGGGTGGAGCGGCGAGCAACGCGTCGGCCATGCCTACCCGCTGCCGGTAGCCCCTGGAACAGGCGCCGATGAGCTTGTGCGCCACGCTGACTACATCGCAGGTCACCATAACCTCCTCTATTCTCGCACTGCGTTTCGCCCGTTTGATACCCTTCAACTCGGCGCGAAAAGTCAGGTATTCCCTGACTCGCTGGTCTTCGTAAAGGGGATTATTCTCCGGAAGATAGCCGATCAGGCGTTTAACGACCTTGGTGTTTTCAGAGGCGTTGAGCCCCTCAATCATCACCTCGCCGGAGGTGGGCGGTAGAAAACCGGTGATCATTCGAAGAGTCGTGGTCTTCCCCGCTCCGTTGGGCCCCAAAAAACCCACGATGTCTCCCTTTGCGACGCTGAAGGAGACGTGGCTGACCGCTTCGGTTTCTCCATAGCGCCGCACAAGGTCTCTTACTTCGATCATGACGCACTCCAATAAAATTACGCTTCAGGAGAAAGTATTTTCTCCAAATGCCCGGCTTCGGACAGTTTACCGGCAGCCAGAGCGCCTTCGTATAGGGCCTTTACCTGCTCACCGGGAGGTGGTTCACCGAGGGCTTTGAAGGCGTTGAGGAAGAGCAACGCCTCGCGCCGTTCCATGGCCACAAGAGCCAGCTTTCGCAAGGCCTCACTGTTTTTTGCGACCGTGTAAAACTCGAGAGCGTCGTGGAGAAAGCCAGCATCCTGGTAACGGTCGCCCCATGCCGAAAGTTCCTCCGGGGGCAGTGGACGTACGTAGAGTGCCTTCTGTTTCTGAGCAACGGTCAGTGGAAACTTTAATTTCATTTCGGAATATTCTCCTTCACCAACGGTGGGGTAGAATAGCATACAAGAGAGTTGATTAGAACACGGGTAAGATTCCCGAATTCGCTACCTAAACCGGGATTCGTGCGGCGGGACTACCAGACCACTGAAAAGCTTCCGCAGGTCGCGTTGCCTGCGCCACGATTCGGGGCTGCCTGGTGCCCTCGGCGCGCCGGAACGAATTCGATGCGTCCCGACGACGCGTGCCGGGGGCACTCAGAGGAGAGGCAACAAAGAAGCCGCCCGGTGGTGATCTTGCGCAATACTGTTTAGGATGATCGCCGCAATGAAAAGACAGAATGCCGGTTTGCAAAATATGACCTCATATATCCCCCGTCTTGTGCTATAATATATTTTTACGCCCTGAAGGCGTCCCGGCAAGAGGAGCATTGGATGCGCGTTAGAAAAGCGGTAATTCCTGCGGCAGGATTGGGAACGCGTTTTCTTCCGGCGACGAAGGCTTCGCCGAAGGAGATGTTGCCCGTTGTGGACAAGCCGGTCATCCAGTACGTCGTTGAAGAGGCTGTGGCGGCGGGCATCGAGTCGATCTTGATAATCACCGGGCGTGGTAAAGAGGCCATCGAAAACCACTTTGACGTCTCCTACGAACTGGAACACGTTCTCAGCGAGCGCGGCAAGGTCGAGGCCCTTGAGGTCGTGCGTAAAATCGCTTCGTTGGTGGAGATTTCCTATCAGCGGCAGAAAAAAGCCCTCGGTCTCGGCCACGCCGTTCTGTGCGCAAGGACGTGGGTTGGACGTGAACCCTTCGCCGTTCTGCTTGGCGACGACATCATCGTTTCCCGAACACCGTGTATGCGCCAGATGACGGATGCCTTTCAGGAAATGGGTTCAAGCGTGCTTGGCGTGATGACCGTGGACCGGCGGGAGACGAATAAGTACGGCATAATCGCCGGTAGGGCCGTCAGCGAGCGTCTCTTGCAGGTGAAGAAAATTGTGGAGAAACCGTCTCCCGATAAGACGCCCTCCAACACGGCGGTCGTGGGACGTTATCTTTTCACTCCGGCAATCTTCGACGAGTTGGAAAAAACCGAGAAGGACTCCGGCGGAGAGATACAACTTACAAGTGCCATAGAATCGTTGTTGGATACAGAAAAAGTTTTTGCCTACCGTTTCGAGGGGCGGCGCTACGATACGGGCAACAAACTGGGTTTCCTGAAGGCTACGGTTGAACTGGCTCTGGCCCGACCGGAACTCTCAGCCCCCTTCCGGGAGTACCTGAGATCGCTTGTGGCCGGGCTGCAAGAAGAGTGAGATGATCGGGCGATCAATGGTCTTCCCGGGCACAAAACCGCCGCTCAGACACCGCTTTCTTGTTCTTGCCGTCCTTTTCGCGGCTTGCTGGATCATGGTTCCATCCGTCCCAGGCGCCGTTGATGGCTCGCATTTGTTGCTCTGGCCTCTTCCTTTTCGGTCCGGTTGCAGTTCGGGCTTCGGAGAATACCGAGAGACCCACTTCCACGGTGGAATAGATATAACGACGCGGCGGACGATTGGCTGGCCCTGCTTAGCCGTCGCCGACGGCAGGGTGGTAAGGATACGCCGCGAACCGGGTGGGTACGGAAGGGTGCTGTACCTCCGGCTCGATGACGGCAGGACGGCGGTTTACGGACACGTCTGCCGCTTCGAGAACGCCAGGCTGCACCTTGAGGACTGCCTGCTCAGGGCCTGCGAGAAGTCTGGGACTTCCTTTCCCGGTAATGTCTATCCGGACCCAGCGCCCAGGGTGAAGAGGGGTGAAACGGTTGCGTATTCGGGAGACCTCGGGGTGGGCGGGCCACACCTACACTTTGAAATCCGCCGCGGAGAAAGACTCTGCGACCCCTTGTTGGAGGGGCTGCAACTTCCGGCGGGCGCCGGTCCCCCGGTTTTGCTGGGCTTGGCTTTCCTTCCACGCACGTTCGAGAGTTCTGTTGACGGTACCTTTGAACCGTGCTTCGTCAAGGCCGTGAAGGGCAAGAAGGGATACCGTCTCACCCGGCCCGTGGCCATAGCCGGAGAAGTGGAAATTGAAGCGGTGGGTGGGGACAACCTGGGCCTCTCCAACCACACTACGGGCATACCGATTCTCTCGGCGAACGTTGGCGGCCGCAGGATTTTTTCCATGAACCTTCGCTGTATCAGCCTGGCCAGATTCAAGCAATCGCCCGCGCTATTCGACCGCGGTCAGAGACGTCGGGGTGCAATGGCGTATCGCCTTCGCCGCCTTCCGGGCATGGAAGTGGCCGGTATTTCGGGCGAAGGTTTGCCCGGCGGGATGAAACCCGGCATCCACAAAATTACGGTTACCGCCTCCGATCGAACCGGCGACGAGGTCATTCTCTCCGGCCTTCTCCGTTTGACCAAATCAAAGGCGCGCACGCGCCTCGCCCTTCCCGGATCAAAATACCGGCTGAAGAAGGCGAAACTGATTGGGCCGGGCCTGCTGTTGCTTCTCCACCGCGCCTCAAAGAGGGGCGTGACGCCGGTTTCCTTCGGCGAGCGCCCCGTCCTTGCCCTCAGGGTATCGGTGGAAAGAGGAGGAGAGGTCCGGGCTCTCATCGCCGCCGACGAATTGCCGGAGAAAGGGGCGGAGTTGGCCCTGGCCGGGAAGGCGACGGGCTGGCTGGGGGCGAGGGGACCCGGCGCCATTGGGGCTGAGGGCTTCGAACTCTCGCTCCCCAGGGGGCTTTTGGGGATGGCGGAGATAGCGGAGGCAAAAGCGCCTTCGGCGGGAGTGCGGTGTCTTCTGTGGCGTCCGCCCCTCGGATCGCCGGCCACCCTCTCCTTCGCTGGGATCAAGCCGGGTCACGGCCTTGGCCTTTACCGAAATGGGAAGTTTGTCGCCAATTGGAAGGGGCCGGCTGTTCCCGTCAGGCGAGGTGGAAGGTTCACCCTGAAGATGGACCTCTCCGCGCCGCGTTGGGGCGTAATACGGGTGGTTTCCATCCCCAACCTCCACGCACCGGAACTCATCGTTACGCTGAGTGACTTGGGAAGCGGACCGAACCTGCGTACCCTGAAACTCACCATGGACGGGTTGCCCTGCTTCGCCGACTGGGATCCCGATACGCACGAGGTTCGCGTGGACCTTTCCCGCCTGAAACCGGGCAGGCACTTTCTGTCCGGCAGTTGCAGCGACTTCGCCGGAAACAGCGCCGTCCTTCCGAAGAGTGGTTTCTCGATCAGATAGTTTTTTTTGCTTTCAAAGGCGTGTCTCAGGCGGTAATATGGATGGGGAGGCACGGTGAAACTGAAGATATTGCATCGTTACATCCTCAAGGAAATGATCGGGCCGGTCCTCATGGGGCTCGTGGCATACTCCTTTCTTTTTCTGATCAACCTCATCTTTCAACTCGCCAACATGATCATCCAAAAGGGGCTTTCGGCCAGCCTGAGCACGGCGCTTTTTGTCTTGGCCCTACCCAACCTTCTCGCCTACACCTTCCCCGTCGCGCTTCTACTCGGAACCATTATAGCCTTCGGAAAACTCTCGTCGGAGAGCGAAATAATTGCCATGCGGGCCGGAGGAATACACCAGCGCAAGCTCTTCTTTTCTCCTCTGCTCCTCGGAGTATTTGTAACCATACTCATGCTCTTCTTCAACCTCTGGCTCATTCCCCGCTGCCGGGTGGCTTCCGAGAAAATCCAGGATCGTTCCGCGCAGGCGGTAAACCTTCTTCGCCTACTTCAGCCCGGAGTCTTCTTTGACAGGGTCCCCAACGTGTTGCTTTACATACAGGGGGTTAACCACGATACGGGCCGTTTAAAGAACATCCTCGTCTATCGACATCCGAATCGCTCGCAGGACATTCTGACCCTGGCGGATACGGGCCGAATCGCAAGGGCCCCCGGTAGCGGCGCCGCCCAGTTCACCCTGAAAAAGGGAGAAACCATCCAGTTCGACCGCAAGCACCCCGGGCAGGTCCAGAAATCCACCTTCAATGAGCAGGTTCTATCCATAACCAGTCCGACGAACCGTTCAGGTCCGTCCATAAGGAGAGCCCTCTACGAGTATCCCACGGGCGAACTCTTCGACCGCCTCAAACTTCCCGTACGTACCAAGTTGCCCAATTTAGCCCGCAGGGAGCGTTACGGGGTGCTCTTCGAACTGCACCGACGCTTTGCCGCCTCCGTCGCCGTCCTCTTCTTCGTTTTAATCGGCATTCCACTTGGTTTGGTAAACGTCAGGGGCGGGAAGGGCGCGGGCTTCAGCCTTTCGCTGGTAGTACTGCTCGGCTACTGGATCATGGGCTCGATGCTGGAAGACTTAACCTTTGCCGGAAGGTTGAGACCGGAACTCGCCGCCTGGCTCCCGGACCTGGCACTACTGATCACCGCGGCGTGGCTCTTCCGCTCAAGACGAAGAACCGCCGGTCCCGGTTGGCTCAAAGGTTTTCTAATGCTCTTTCCGGCCAGGAAGGAAGCGGGCGATAAAAGGGCTTTGACCGCCGGACGCCGCCACATCACCCCTACCATTCTGGACGGGTACATTCTCAAACGGATGATCCGCTTCTTCGTACTTATGGCCGCGTCGATTCTCCTTATGGATTGGCTCATCGAAGTACGGGGTCTCGCCGAATTTATAACCGGCAAGGTAAAAATAGAACTGCTTTTAAAGTACCTGCTCTACCAATCTCCCGCGGTACTAATCATGCTCCTGCCCTTTTCCGTTCTTGTCACCGTCCTTGTCACCTATGGAATGCTGGAACGCTCCAACGAGATTCTCGCCGCAAAAGCCTCCGGCATCTCCGTGTACAGGCTCGCCGTGCCGGCCCTTGCCATTGGTATTCTTACCTGTGCGGTGCTTTGGGCCATGGGACAACTTGTCGTGCCCGGCGCGAGCAGAAGGGCGCAGGCTTTAAGGGACGGTATAAAGAACTTCACGACCAGGAACATTGCCGACAACGCGGATGTATGGCTCTTCGCGCCCAACCGGCGCGCCCTTTTTCACTACCGCCGCTATGACCCGGCCTCTGACCGCTTCCTCGGGTTTTCTCTCTACCGCATAGAACAATCCCATTTCAGGCTGCAATCCAGGCTTTTTGCCAAGTCCACCCACCTCAATGAAAAAGGCGCCATAACCTTCAAGCGTGGCTGGAGGTGGAGCGCTACCGCTAAGAAACCTTTCAAGAAACTCTTCTCCGGCACCCTTCCAATGGGCATTCCAAAGAGTTACTTTGTGGCGCCTCGCTACCGGGAGGCAAGATTCTTCGATACCACCGGCCTTCTGAAGCTGATACGCTACCTTAAAATCAGGGGCTATCCCTTCCAACAGCAGGAGATGGACTACTACCAGAAGTATTCGGATTCCGCTGCTCCACTGGTGCTGCTCCTTATCGGCCTACCCTTTGCTTTTATGACCGGACGCCGGGGCTCCCTGTACGGCATCGCAATTGCCCTTCTGCTGGTGCTCGCTTACTACGCCGTTTCAGCGGTCTTTAATTCGGTGGGTGCCATGCAGTGGCTGGACCCGGCCCTCGCCGCCTGGGCGCCGTTGATAATTTTTTCCCTCATTGGCGGTTACCTCCTTCTGAACTTGCGCACGTAGTCGATAACCCGCGTTTTTCCTGAAGCAAGCTGAGTGAATGATAACTGCTTAACCTGAATTCACCACCTAACCGAGGATCGAGGGCGGTGGAGAGGGATCAGATGATAGAACCTATCCCGGAGTAAGACATGGCCCCGTCCCTTCGGGCGTGGTCGGCGGGCTTCGCATGACTGTGTCGGCCTCTCTGGAACGGATCTCCCAGCAGCCGAAGCGGTGTAACTAATTGATATATATGGGGTTAGGGATGTTGTGGAGCGCTCCCCACTACGAATCGTGGTGTGATTGATTTTCGATAGGGGCGGTGCCCCGTGGCCGCCCGCCCCTTTAGGCGATGGAAAATCTGCTGCAGCGTCGTGACATGTTCACCACATCGCAAGATAAAGCCCCCCCACAAGGGAATGTTTCTTTCCTTCAGGGACGCATCACTCGCAATGATGGTGCGTTTTCGTCACTGCGAGCGCGCCGCGGGCACGAAGCAGTCTCGCCCGTTTTGCAACAGCATCGTGCAAGCACAAGGGCGGGAAGACAAGACCTACCTGCAGCGACGTATCGCGACACAGGCGGGTCGTCTTCCACTACTGCCTCTCGAAGCCCGCCGAAACTTACGGCCGCTGCCAAGTGAGTGTTGTCTCGCCCCCGTCGGGATTTACAAAGCGGAAGGTGACGGGAGTGTTCTTCGGCACAACCGCCTTGAGCCTCGAGCCTTTCTTGATGAGAATCTGCCCGGAGTTCTTCCATTTTACGAGCTTTTTATTGCTCGTATCGCCCCAGAATGTCCCGCTGATGTAAACGGCGATCCCGCTCTGCAGGTTGCTTCCCGTAACCTTGATGCGAAAGGGGCGGCCCTTTTTAGCCATATTGCTGATAACCGGGGGATCGACGATTTGTATGGCGCCGGTTTTGGTGCATGATACCCCGTTCACCGTCGCCGTCATCGTCCACGTGTAGATTCCCGCGGCAGTGTAGGAATGCGAAGCATTCTGCACGCTGGAATGGACCGAGTTGTCCCCGAAGTTCCAGTCATAGGTCGGCGCTCCGGTGCAGCCGACGGACGTAGCCGTTGCGTTAAAGGAGACGGCCGTTCCGGTTTGACCGGTCGAGGGGGCGCCGGCCGTACAGGAAAGGGTGCAACCACTGACCTCAACGCTCACGGTGGCGCTGGCGGAGGCCGAGGCGTTGTCCGTGACCACGACGGTGGCTGTATAGGTGCTTGCCTGGTTGTAGGTGTGTGAAACTGCGGAACCAGTGCCCGTCCCGCCGTCGCCGAAGTCCCAGGCGTACGAGTAAGGGGACGTGCCGTTCTGGGCCGTGGCGGTAAAGCTGACCGTAAGGGGCACCGAACCCGAGTTCGGGTTGGCCTGCGCCGCGACGGTCAGGGCGCTGGTTCCGCCGCAGGCCGGAAAGCGGAAGGCGCCGATGCGCGTCTGCCAGCCGGCATTGGAGGTCGTAGCGTAATACTCCTGCGTATACCAGAACGTGCAGTCGTCCGCGGGATCAACGCTCAGCGTGCTGTAGTCGCCCCAGCGGTTGTAGGAACTCTTCTGAGAGCCGCTGCCCGCAATCATCGTGGATTCACCCTGCGTCAGCTCATTCAATGGGTCCGAGGCCAGACGCCCCGCGTAGCGGATGGAGGGATAGGTTGTAGAGCTGGAAACGCTGTATCCGATGGCCAGGTCGCCGTTCTTGTCCATGGCGGCGCTGCCCATCCAGCGGTCGTCCGAATCGGGGGCGAAGGTGCCCTGTTGAAAAATGCTCCATACGGTGCCGGTATTCCTGAGTTCGTACCACCGGATTCCGGCCTGGTTGCTTCCGCTGCCTGCGACGTTGACGGTATGGTTGACGACCAGCGTCTGGTGATTCCCGAAGTTTCTGTACTGGAGACGGTACATTAGGCGGTCGGAGAGGGAATCCAGCTTGGGTGCACTGTTCGGCTGCGGGATGCAGGCGTCATAGTTGCACAGGTCGCTGTTAAATGGCGCCGTGACCAGGACCGTTTCCGGACTGCCGAACAAGCCGAACGTGGTGTTGGCCGGGGTCGCCCAATCCACGTGGAAGGCCCAGATGCTGAGCTGGTCGTTTGGAGCGCCCCAGGCGTTGTCGTCCATCTCCACGTAGTAGTCAGGAGCCCCGGTTGGCGGAGCCGTGGACCCCGAAAACGTACTCGGCAACATGTTGCCGTAGTTTATATTGACCGCGGCCAGGTCGAAATACTGAAAGGTGGCGGTAGGGTCGCCGACCAGCATCTTGGCGCGATCGAAAACCGCCACGCCGGCGCCCGCCCAACTGTTCGTAAACTGGTTGCAGCTCATGTAATAGCCGTCCGGCCAGACGCCGAACTTCGGGTAGTCGGGAAACCTGCCGCCCGGCCACTCGAAGGCGTAGCGGTACCAGGATCCCGTGGGGTCGGAGGTTTGAGAGACGGCTATATACTGGTAGTAAGGGCCGTTGTAGTTGTTGGCGCATAGGGCGAACTGGCTGATGAACCATCGTTTGGCCAAGCGGTCGTAGAGAACTATGGGGTCTCCGTCGTTGCAGGAGTCCGCCGGGCCGCCGAAGCCCTGCCAAATGGTGTTTCCGGCTACCGGGCCGTACAGCAGGTTGCCGCTTTTGTCCCAGATCGCGAGGCTCAGGTTTACCCACTGGACGTAGTCGTTCTGTCCCACGTCGCCCTCGGTGTCGGGTGGCGTCACCGCGTAGGGAGCGTTGGCAGCGTTGGAGATGCCCTCCCAGCTCTTCAAGGGGGCGGGCATTGCCTTTATCCCGGGCCATGTCTGAACGACGGGATCCCATTCGCGCTTCATTTCTTCCGCATTCCTGATGATGGTCTTGGGCAGAAATCTGACGGGAAGGATTTTTACCTGCGATACGGACACGCCCTTGGGAGGAGGAATGGGCTTCATGTCGCGAAGGGGCGGAGAAATGTCGAATTTCACCGCGTGAACCACCATGGGCGGCGGCAGCACGCCGGACGACCGCCCCGATTGAACGGACGCCTCGGGCGACGCCGCGAGGACTCCGAATGTCATTATAAAAAGTAGAATCGCGACAAAAAAGAACTTCTCTCTCATGGTTGCTTCTCCACTTAACTCGGGGGCTTCAGCCCCTTACGACCCCTTTAAGGACAACCGCAACCATTATGCGGTCATTCCTTATCTTTGTGATTCTAACACAAGAGAGCCTGTCATACAAAGCGGGATTGGGTCCACAATTCACCACCTGCACCGGGATTCGCCTGCCTGCCGCGTTGCACGCAAGCGCTGCGCAGGCAGGTACTGCGGGACAAGGCTCATCTGCGGTGTTGCTTTCGCCGATTTGATGCTCAAC
>CAZIBS010000008.1:0-35882 GCA_964537405.1 uncultured Thermoanaerobaculia bacterium
AGGGGTGAAGCCGGCCTCGCCTGCGCTCCGCTCATAAGGGCTCCGCTTGGCTCAACCGGCTTCATTCGCTCAATGAAAGGAGGTGCGGATCGTATACCTTATTTTCCAGAGAAAGTTGTCTTGACAATGGGGTCCACCTTATGGTGGTCTGCCTTCTCTCCACTCGGTGCGCATTCCGCTCTTCCGCGTTTCTTTCACCCGTTTAAAAAAATGGCGGGCCGAAGCCCGCCATAAGAAAGAAGAGGTAAAAATGATGGGGTCAGTGGGAACCTTTAGCTTCGCCGGCGTTTTTCCTCTCCGCGGCCAGGCTTTTGCGTTCTTCGAGCAGCCTCTGAACGGCAAGGTCAACGGGAACACCCGACGCAATCATGTGCTTGGGCGCCTCTTCGATCGGTTTGACGGTGGAGTCAAAATCAACCACGGTGTCGTTGTAGGCATAGAAGCCGGTTCCGGCGGGTATGAGCCTGCCGAGAATGACGTTTTCCTTGAGGCCGTTCAGGGGATCGGAGGCGCCGTTGATAGAAGCCTCCGTGAGAATGCGGGTCGTCTCCTGGAAGGAGGCGGCGCTGATCCACGAGTCCGTGGCGAGGGCGGCTTTGGTGATGCCCAGCAGCAAAGGTTTGCCGGTGGCGGGCCGACCGGATTCCTGAAGAACGCGCTGGTTTTCCTTCTGAAACTCGAAGCGCGCGACTTTCTGTCCTACGAGGAAGTCGGTGTCCCCGTAGTCTTTAACCTCCATCCAACGGATCATCTGGCGCGATACTACTTCAATATGCTTGTCGTTGATGGTAACGCCCTGCAGGCGGTAGACCTCCTGTATCTCATTGACGATGTAGCGCTGGAGTTCCTTGATGCCGAGAACCCTGAGGATGTCGTGCGGATCGACCGAACCTTCGCATAGGGGGTCTCCGGCATGGACCCACTCGTTTTCCAGAACGGAGATATGGATACCCTTGGGTACGCTGTACTCTTTGCGTTCGCCCAAACGGGGATTGTCCACGTATATCTTCCGCATTGCTCGTACAATATCGCCGTAGTGAATCTCGCCGTCGATCTCCGTGATTACGGCCGGAGTTTTCGGATGCCTCGCTTCAAAGAGTTCGACTACACGGGGAAGACCTCCTACGATGTCCTTTGTTTTGGACATCTCGCGAGGAATCTTCGCAAAGATGGTGCCGGGATAGATCTCCTGTCCTTCCTCAACCATGAGGTGAGCACCGGAGGGCAGGGAGAAGGTTCGTCCGCCCGACTTCTTGCCCTCTTCCCGCACGATGATGCGGGCCTCCTTGGTGGGGTCTTTAGACTCGATGGCCACGCGCTGGCTGAGGCCGGTAACGTTGTCCGTCTCGTCCGAAACCGTGACTCCGTCAATAACGTCTCTGAAGTGAACGATTCCGCCGACGTCGGCCAGGATCGGGTTCGTGTAGGGGTCCCACTCCACGAGGACGGCCTTGGCCTTAACCTTCTGTCCTTCTTTAACTTTGATGTGCGCGCCGTAGACGAGGGGATACTTCTCGCGCTCACGTCCGTTCCGGTCTTCAAGGACGAGGGCGCCCGCACGGCTGATGGCAATCGAGTCTCCACTCGGATCCGTGATGGTCTTGACGTTGAGGAGCTTTACGGTTCCGGCCGCTCGGGCCGTATGTTTCGTCTCCACGGCCTCCTTGCTGGCCGTTCCACCGATGTGGAAGGTCCGCATCGTAAGCTGGGTTCCGGGCTCGCCGATGGACTGCGCGGCCATGACGCCTATCGCTTCCCCGAGTTCCACCATGTGACCGGTGGCCAGGTTGCGCCCGTAACAACGCGCACAAACGCCGCGCCTTGTCTCACAGGTCAGAACGGAGCGAATCTTCACGCGTTCGATGCCGGCATCCTGGATTTCCATGGCCTTTTCAAGCGTTATCAATTCGCTGGCGCCAACTATTTTTTCGCCCGAATAGGGGTCTTTAACGTCGTCCAGTGCGACCCTTCCAAAGATCCGATCGCTTATGGGCTGGATAATACGCCCCCCCTCCATCAGGGGGGTGATCCAGATTCCATCCAGCGTATTGCAATCCTCTTCGGTGATGATAACGTCCTGCGTTACGTCCACCAGCCGTCGGGTCAGGTAGCCCGCGTCGGCCGTCTTGAGGGCCGTGTCGGCGAGACCCTTGCGGGCGCCGTGGGAGGAGATAAAATACTGCAACACGTTCAACCCTTCGCGGAAGTTGGCGGTGATGGGCTGCTCGATAATTTCGCCGGATGGTTTCGCCATAAGGCCCCTCATTCCGGCCAACTGGCGAATCTGCTGTTTGCTTCCGCGAGCCCCGGAGTCGGCCATGATGAAGATTGGGTTAAAACGTTGTTCCTTCGCCTCAAGGGTTTTCATCTGGGAAAACATCGCATCGGCAACGAGGTCGGTTACCTCGTTCCAGATGTCAACGACCTTGTTCTTTCGCTCGCGGTTCGTAATAGCGCCGTCGCGGTACTGCTGTTCGACCTCCTCGACCTCCTTTTGGGCGCCGGCGACGAGTCTCGCCTTCTGCTCGGGTACCTGCATATCGTCTATGCCGAAGGAGATTCCCGCTTTGGTCGCATATAGAAACCCCGCCGTTTTAACGTTGTTGGCGAGATCGACCAGCGCTTCGCGACCTAAGTGCTGAAAGACGTAGGTAAAGAGGTTCCTGAGACCGCTCTTTTTAATGAGACCGTTAATGAAGGGCAACCCTTTCGGGAGTACGTCGTTAAATATAACCCTTCCGACGGAGGTTTCGAGCAATCCCCGGTCAAGGGTGCGCTTTGGAGCAAGCGCTATCTTCTGGTCGTCGGCCGCCTTTGCAAGATCGGACACCTCGCCGCTGTAGCGGAGTTTTATTTTGGTGTGCAACTCCACAATGCCGACGTTCAGACCCATGAGCACTTCTTCGGGAGACCCGAATATGCGTCCGTCTCCCGGTGCGCCGTCAAGTGCATGGGTGAGGTAGTAGATTCCCAGGACCACGTCCTGTGTCGGCACGATAATCGGTTGCCCATTTGCCGGGTAGAGAAGGTTGTTCGTGGAGAGCATCAGCGTGGAGGCCTCTATCTGGGCGGCCGGAGACAGAGGAATGTGCACGGCCATCTGGTCGCCGTCGAAATCCGCGTTGAAGGCCGTGCAAACGAGCGGGTTAAGCTTGATCGCCTTGCCTTCGACGAGTACCGGGTCGAAGGCCTGGATGCCCAGCCTGTGAAGAGTCGGCGCCCTGTTAAGTATCACCGGGTGTTTATGGATGACGTCTTCCAGTACGTCGTAGACCTCCGGGCGGCCGGTTTCCACCATCTCCTTGGCCTGTTTGATCGTCGGCGCAATGCCCCTCTCTTCCAGCTTGTTGAAGATAAAGGGTTTGAAGAGTTCGATGGCCATTACCTTCGGTAAACCGCACTGGTTCAACTTGAGTTCCGGCCCGACCACGATGACGGAACGTCCCGAGTAGTCAACGCGCTTGCCCAAAAGGTTCTGCCTGAAACGACCCTGCTTGCCCTTTAACGTGTCGGAGAGCGACTTTAAGGGACGATTGTTGCTTCCTTTGAGAATCCTGCCGCGACGGCCGTTGTCGAAGAGGGCGTCGACGGCCTCCTGGAGCATGCGCTTTTCGTTGCGGACTATTACCTCGGGAGCCCGCATATCCATGAGCTTCTTCAGACGATTGTTACGGTTGATGACACGGCGGTAGAGATCGTTGAGGTCGCTGGTTGCAAAGCGGCCGCCGTCCAGTGGAACAAGGGGTCGCAATTCCGGAGGAATCACCGGTAAAACGTTCATCACCATCCATTCGGGCTTGTTGTCGCTCCTGAGGAAGGATTCCACTATCTTCAGGCGCTTGGTGAAGTTGATCCGTTTCTGCTGGCTGGACAGCACCCTGATGTAGCTTCTTAGCACTTTTCCTTCGCACTGGAGACGCGTCATCCTGCCAGATCCGTGGGTCAGTTGGCAAGAAGCGCACTGGCAATCCTTGGAATAGTTGTGCAGGAGTTCCTGTATCCCCTCGGCGCCGATGGCCACGCTGAAGGCATCATCACCGTAGACCATCCTGAGAGCGTCCAAAGTTTTGTCGTAGAGGAGGGCTTTGTAGTGGAGAACGACCTCTTTTGAGAGTTCTTCGTTGTATATGCGGGTATTGTCGTTAAGTTTAACCAGCCGCTCATAGCCTGCTTGGCTCGGTGCGTCTTCGTCGCCTGCCGCAACGGGCTCATACTTCCAGACGCACTCCTCAATATTCCTGAGAACACGGTTCTTTTCCTGTGGGGAGTCGCCGGGGTACCTGTTGGTGTAGGCCTCCTTCACCTCGTCCACATCCACTTCCAGGAATCCCGGGTCGGTAACGACCCATTGCTCGTAGTAGTTGACGCTCTCCACTTCCTTGAGCTTCATGCCAAGCATGATGGAGATGCGGGAAGGCGTTCCCTTCAGAAACCATATATGGCTGACCGGCGCGGCCAGCTCGATGTGGCCCATGCGCTCCCGTCTGACTTTGGACTGGATAACCTCCACGCCGCACTTCTCGCAGGTAATGCCGCGATATTTTATGCGCTTGTATTTTCCGCAAAGACACTCCCAGTCATTGATAGGACCGAAAATCCTTGCACAGAAGAGACCATCCCGCTCCGGTTTGAAGGTGCGGTAGTTAATGGTTTCCGGTTTTAAAACCTCACCGTGGGACCACTCCCTGATCTTCTCGGGGGATGCCAGCGCAAGCTGGATGTCCTTTATTCGGTTAACGTGGTGCTTCTTTTCGAGATACGATGCTCGTCTCAAGGCAATGCCCCCTGTGACGTCAGACGCCTTCCGGCGCCGGTTGTGCTTCGGCCTCGTGAATTTTGACTTCTAAGCCAAGCCCCTGAAGTTCCTTAACGAGAACGATAAAAGACTCCGGCATTCCGGGATCCTCCGGGTACTGTCCTTTTACGATACTCTCGTACATCTTGGTCCTGCCATAGACGTCGTCCGATTTTACCGTGAGAATCTCCTGGAGAATATTAGCGGCGCCGTAGGCCTCCAGTGCCCAGACTTCCATTTCGCCGAAGCGTTGTCCTCCGAACTGGGCCTTGCCGCCAAGAGGCTGCTGGGTGATGAGCGAGTAAGGTCCGATGGAACGTGCATGGATTTTGTCTTCCACGAGGTGGGCCAGTTTAAGCATGTAGATGTATCCCACCGTGATCGGCTGATCCATGTACTCGCCCAGGCGTCCGTCCCTGAGCCTGATCTTGCCGTCTTCCGGAAGGCCGGCCTGCTTCAGCATGGATTTGATGTCTTCCTCGTTTGCCCCGTCGAAGACGGGCGTGGAGGTCCATAGACCTAACGCCTTGGCCGCCCATCCCAGGTGGGTCTCGAGAATCTGGCCGACGTTCATGCGGCTCGGAACGCCCAGCGGATTCAGAACGATCTCAACCGGTGTTCCATCGGGAAGGAAGGGCATATCCTCTTCCGGCAATATGCGGCTTACCACGCCTTTGTTACCGTGGCGGCCGGCCATCTTGTCACCGACCTGAATTTTTCGTTTGATGGCGATGTACACCTTGACCATCTTTATCACGCCCGGCAGCAACTCGTCGCCGCGTTCAAGGTTTGCCTTCTTATCCTCGAACTCGCGCTCCAGGACCGCCATCTTTCTTCGGGTACGATCTTCTATGTTCCGGATACGCTGAATGGCGCTCTTGTACTTGGCCTGAATTTCGATCCCGGGGAGAAGCTCGGCTTTGATCTTAGAGAGTGTCTTGGCCGTGAGTTTTTTACTCTTTCCGATGAGTTCCTCGCCGCTCAAGTCGTCGTAAAGAGGCTTCTTTGTGACGGTGCCTTCAAGAAGATCAGTGATCTTCTTGCGGTTTTCCTCGCGAAGAATCCGGAGCTGGTCCTTCAGGTTCTTCCCAACGCGCTCGACGTACTCCCGCTCTATGGATTGCGTACGGGCGTCTTTGTCAACGCCCTTCCTGGTGAAGACCTTCACGTCTACCACCACCCCCGAAAGGCCTGGAGGGCAAACCAGGGAGGCGTCCCTGTACTCGGCGGACTTCTCTCCGAAGATCGCTCGCAAAAGTTTTTCCTCCGGGGTCATCTGCGTCTCGCCCTTGGGCGTTACCTTGCCTACGAGGACGTCTCCGGGAGCGATGTGGGCGCCGATTCGAATAATTCCGCTATCGTCCAACTCGCTCAGGTAGCTCTCTGAAATGTTCGGGATGTCCCGGGTTATTTCCTCCTTGCCAAGCTTGGTGTCGCGAGCCTGGATCTCCAGCTCTTCAATGTGTATGGAGGTGTAAACATCCTCCTTGACGAGCTTTTCAGAGAGAAGAATAGCGTCCTCGTAGTTATACCCGCGCCACGGCATGAAAGCCACCAGGACGTTGCGACCCAGAGCCAACTCGCCCCCGTCGGTACATGGGCCGTCGGCCAGAACGTCCCCCGCCTCAACCCTGTCTCCGACATTGATGATTGGTTTCTGGTTGATGCAGGTGTTCTGGTTGCTACGCTGGAACTTGGTCAACTGGTAGATGTCGGCGCCGAAGTCGTACAGCTCCTTTTCTTTGCTCCCGGCGATGCGAACGATAATGCGGTTGGCGTCCACCATGTCCACGATGCCTCCGCGCTTGCAGACCATCGTGGATTCGGAATCCTTGCCCACCACGAGTTCCATCCCCGTACCAACTACTGGGGCTTCGGGCCTGAAGAGGGGAACGGCTTGGCGCTGCATGTTGGAACCCATCAACGCGCGGTTGGCGTCGTCGTGTTCGAGGAAGGGGATGAGTGCGGCCGCTATGGAGACGAGCTGCTTCGGGTTGACGTCTATGAAATCCACCTTCTCTCTGGATGCCATTATGAACTCGCCGGCGTGCCGGGCCTGCACCTTCTCGTTGATAATGTTGCGCTTATCATCAATCTTCGAGTTGGCCTGGGCGATGGTGTAGAGGTCTTCCTCCCACGCGGTCAAATAAAAAGCGTAAGATGTCGCCCTGGGAGGTTCCTTCTCAGCCTTCTTACACGTCTCTATTTCCGCTTCGAAGTCCTCTTCCAATACGACATCTCCCATGGCAAAGCGGCTGCCGCCGGGATGGGTGATCTTGTAGTGGTTGAGAACCCGTCCATTCTCTATCTTCTTGTAAGGCGATTCTATGAAGCCGAAGTCGTTGATCCTGGCGTAGGTGGCAAGAGAACTGATGAGGCCGATGTTGGGGCCTTCCGGCGTTTCGATGGGACAAAGGCGTCCGTAGTGGCTCGTGTGGACGTCGCGCACTTCGAAACCAGCGCGTTCACGGCTCAAACCTCCCGGACCGAGGGCGGAAAGTCTTCGTTTGTGGGTTATTTCCGAGAGGGGGTTCGTCTGGTCCATGAACTGGCTCAACTGGCTCGATCCGAAAAATTCCAGGATTGAGGCTACCACGGGTTTGGCGTTCAACAGGTCCCTCGGCATCGCCGTAGCCAGGTTGTGGTAGACACTCATTTTCTCCTTGGTGGCCCTTTCCATCCTGGCTAGGCCGATACGGATCTGGTTCTCCATGAACTCGCCTACGGAGCGAACCCTTCGGTTTCCAAGGTGGTCAATATCGTCCAGGCTACCGATATTGTTCTTCAACTTAAGCAGGTATTCAACGACCTCACAGTAGTCGTCAAGGGTGAGAATGCGGCGCTGGTTAAGTTCTTCACGCAGAGCCTTCTTGCTCAGGTTATTATACCTGTCCGGGTGTAGTTTCGTCAGGAACTTGAGAGCGCCTACCCTTGAAAAGTCGTAGCGTTTCGAGTCGAAGAACATCATATCGAAAAAGTTCTTGGCGCCGGAAGGCGTTACCGGATCGCCGGGCCGGACTTTCCTGAAGTAGTCTATGTAGGCGTCCTCCTGGTTTCTCGCGATATCCCTGGAGAGTGTTTCGAGAAGAGCCGAGCCTACGTCCGTTCCCCTGGGAAGGATGACCTGCATTCTTTTCTGACCGGTCGCGGCGATTCTGTAGAGGTGGTCGAGGGGTACGAGTTGGCCCGTTTCGGCGATAAGTTCGCCGCTCTCCTCGTCGGCCACGTCTTGCAGGGAATAAACATCGGAGAGTTCATCGGGCTTAATGCGTAGCCACTCAACCCCGGCCTTTTTCAGGCGGGCGATATGGCTCCGCCTGATCTTGCGTCCGGCCTCAACGAGCCTTTCATCCTTATCGTCAACCGTTTCAGCCGCCACCAAACCGTACAGCCGGTCTGAAACCTTCATGGAGATATCAAAGAGGGGAATTTCTTCTTCCTTCCCTTTTTCATCTTTTAATATTTTCTTCTTGGAGAGTTTCTTAAACCTGAAGGCGTCGACTTGGTAGAAGCGGCGAATCAAGTCCGAGTTTTCGCCCAACCCCAGGGCTCGGAGAAAAACCGTTGCGGGGAAACGGCGCTTTCTATCGATGCGTACATAAAGAACGTTCTTTGCATCAAGTTCCAGTTCAACCCAAGACCCCCTGGCCGGAATGATCTTTGCGAGGAATTCCGATCGGTTTTCGTTGGCCTGGAAGAATACGCCCGGGGATCTGTGGAGTTGGCTGACAACGACGCGCTCCGTACCGTTTATGATGAAGGTGCCCTTCTCGGTCATAAGCGGCACCTTGCCGAAGAAAACCTCTTCCTCCTTGATATCGAGGACAGGGGGGTTCGGCGAGGAATCCTTCTGGTACACCTCCAACCTGACCGTAATTTTGAGGGGCACTCCAAAGGTCATGCCTCTTTCACGGCACTCCTCGACGCCGGATTGAATCCTGAGGTTGACGACATCGTCACAGTGGGGACACCTCGGTATCCGTAGCGGGAGAACCTGCCCGCAGTGAGGGCACTGCACTTCCCTCGCCTGCGTATCGGTAACGATCACCCTGCCCTTGCAGTGGGAGCAGGTCTGTCTCATGTTTTCAAGGCCCTTTAAGAATCCACACCTGCACGCCCACTCTCCCAGCGAGTAGTCAACGAAGTTAAGGGAACATTCGTTGCGGAAATCCTTGATGGGGAACACGGAGGTGAACGCCTGTTGAAGGCCCTCGTTCTCGCGTTCCCCGGACGTCAATCCAAGCTGCAGAAACCGCTTGTAGGAGTCCCTCTGGAGGTCCAGAAGGTTTGGGATCGGAATCGTGGTGTGGATGCGGGAGAATTCGAGTCTCCGGCGTTTCCCGACATCAACCGTTTTTGGCATCAGAGCATCTCCTAACAACCTAAAGAGGCAAGATTTCCCGGGCCGGTTCAGATACGGCATCGTTTAAATCTGAAGACCGTGCGGACCCCCGCCTCATCATCAGCTCAAAAGGCACACGGACAGGATGCGCTATGCAGCGTCCTGTCCATACATCTTATAGTCAACGGGTCGCTATTTAATTTCGACAGTAGCGCCTTGCTCCTCGAACTTTTTCTTAAGGCTTGCGGCTTCGTCTTTGCTGATGGCTTCCTTGATCGTCTTGGGAGCGCTCTCAACCAATTCCTTCGCCTCCTTCAGCCCCAGGCTGGTTACTTCGCGAACGGCTTTAATAACGTTAATCTTTTTCTCACCAAAGCTGGTGAGGACCAGATCGAACTCCGTCTGCTCCTCGGGCTTGTCGGCCGACTCGCCCTGGGCTGCTACCATTACAGGCGCCGCGGCTGCGGCTGTAACGCCCCATTTTTCCTCGAGAAGTTTGCTTAACTGCGCGGCTTCCATTACGGTCAAGCTGCTCAGTTCGTCAACAATCGTGTTTAGATCGGCCATTTGGTACTCCTCCTTAGACTTTTAAGTCCTGGTTTAACCTATGCGTCTTGTTGTTTGCCTCTCTCATCCAAGCACACCGCAACGTTCCTGGCCGGTATTTGAAGAAGTGTGGCGAGTTTCGTCGCCGGCGCCTGGAGCAACGCGACCAACTGCGACCGGATGCCTTCCAGGCCGGGTAGCCTGGAGAGCGCTTCCACCGTTTCCACATCGACGGCTTTCCCGTCGACGATGCCGCCCTTAACCTTAAGGTTAGGATTGCTTTTCGCAAAATGCACAAGAATCTTTGCCAGGGGCACCGGGTCACAACCGGTGGCCCACGCCAGGGCCGTCGGCCCCTCCATCCATTCTTGCGCGCTTGAGAGGTCGGTGCCTTCCGATGCCTTTCGAAGAAGGGTGTTCTTAACCACCCTCATTACGCCGGAAGAGTCCTTGACCTGCTCCCTCAGTTCGCTGATTTCCTTTACCTTGAGACCCTTGAAGTCCACCAAGTAGAACGCCTCGTTCTCTTGGATAACCTCCTGAATCTCACGGATTGTGTTCTGCTTCTCCGCCCGGTTCACGACGTCCTCCTTCAGAATTCCGAAACGTTCAGTTTGACGCTTGGGCTCATACTCGTGCACAGGTAAGCGCTCTTTAAGTATTTCCCCTTTGCGGCTGCCGGTTTGGCCCGAACGACGGCTTTAATCAAACTTGTAACATTCTCGACGAGTTTCGCTTCTTCAAACGATTTTTTACCCACGTGGCAGTGGATGATTCCCGTCTTGTCTACGCGGAACTCAACCTTCCCCGCCTTCAGATCCTGAACGGCCTTTGCTACTTCAAAGGTTACCGTTCCCAGCTTGGGGTTCGGCATTAAACCACGGGGTCCGAGAACCTTTCCAAGCCGCCCAACCAATTTCATGGTATCGGGCGTGGCGACCACGGCATCGAAATCGAGCCAGCCTGCCTGGATCTTCGCCACGGCCTCTTCGCCCATGGCGAAGTCCGCTCTGGCCTCCTGCGCTTCCTTGATCTTCTCGCCCTGAGCTATAACCAGGACCCTGACCTTCTTGCCCAGTCCGTTTGGGAGAATCGTGGTACCGCGAACCATCTGGTCGGCGTGTTTCGGGTCGACTCCAAGGTTAAGGGCGATCTCCAGGGTTTCGTCGAAAGATGCGTAGGAAGCATTCTTCACCAACGCCACGGCTTCCGGAAGCAGATACTCCTTCGCATCAATCATGGCTTTCGCGGCCTTGTAATTTTTTCCGACTTTGGCCATGGCCTACTCCTCAATCAACGATTTCAAGCCCCATGCTCCGAGCCGACCCGGCAATGATGCGAACCGCGCTCTCCATGGACTTGGTGTTAAGGTCAGGCATCTTTGTCTTGGCAATTTCTTCCACCTGTTTCTTTGTTATGTGTCCGACCTTGTTCTTGTTCGGTTCGCCGGAACCTTTGGCCACCCCCGCGGCCTTCTTAAGAAGGTCGGAAGCCGGAGGTGTTTTAGTGATGAAACTGAAGGAACGATCCGCGTACACGGTTATGACTACGGGGATTATGAACCCCTCCCTCCCCTTCGTCCTGGAGTTGAAGTCCTTACAAAACTGCATGATGTTCACGCCGTGTTGCCCGAGGGCGGGACCTACCGGCGGCGCGGGATTGGCGCTCCCGGCCGGAATCTGCAACTTTATTTCACCGACGATCTTTTTTGCCATAACTGAAGTTCTCCATTCGCTGGCTGAGGAAAACACGGCGGCTCTTTCCACGAAAGCCGCCTAGAGTTTCTCCACCTGCAGAAAATTCAGTTCCACCGGAGTGGAACGTCCAAAAATAGTAACCAACACCGTCAGCGTGGAGTGATCGGTGTTTACCTTGTCTACCACACCCTGAAAAGAGGCAAAGGGACCTTCGATGATCTTGACCTTCTGTCCGGGATCGAAGGTGTATTTTGGTTTTGGCGCCTTGGTAGCCTGAGTCATGTGGCCAAAAATCCTATCCATCTCGTCCGGACGAAGTGGTGCGTTTCCAATGAAACCGGTAACCTTGGGAGTGTTGACGACGATCTGGTTTGTCTCGTCATTCATTATCATCTGCACCAGGATGTAGCCGGGGAAGAACTTTTTCTTGGAGACGCGCTTCTTACCGTCCTTCACGTCAACAACGTTCTCCGTTGGAATAATGATTTCATCGAAGAACTCCGTAAGGCCATAGGCCTCTATGCGGTTGAGAAGACTTTCGCGAACCCTCTTCTCGTAACCGGAGTAGGTATGAACGATGTGCCACTGCTTATCAGACATATTAGATTCACTCAATGGAATATCGAAAAGAGTTTGTTCAACAGTGAAAAGACAACCTGATCAACCAGCCAGAGATAGATGCCGAAGATAAAAATCACGATGATAACAACCAGGGTGCTGTTGAAAACGACGTTCCGGCTCGGAAAAGTGGTCTTCTTGACCTCAAGCCGAACCTCCTTGAGGAATCCCGGAAACTTCTTTAACCAATCCAATGCCTTCACGGTACGCCTCGCATCTAAGCCGCCGGCCCTCCCGGCGGTCCACCTAACATCTTCAGACAGGCCAGGATGGATTCGAACCCTATGTTCCCTGGAAGCCTCGCGCCACGGAGGGCGCTGCGTTTCAAGGGAACCTACCGGTTCCGGGGCGGGTCCCCTTTCCGGTTTTCTACGGCTTGCCGTCAAGCAGTTGACGGCAGAACCTTGAAAACCAGGAACATTGCCCCGCCCTTCGAATCCTTGCCAACCTCCTTATCTCTTCTCCTCAACCGCCGCGCCGACGGTTGAACTATTCTTTCTGGCAGGCCAGGAGGGATTCGAACCCTATGTTCCCTGGAAGCCTCGCGCCACGGAGGGCGCTGCGTTTCAAGGGAACCTACCGGTTCCGGGGCGGGTCCCCTTTCCGGTTTTCTACGGCTTGCCGTCAAGCAGTTGACGGCAGAACCTTGAAAACCAGGAACATTGCCCCGCCCTTCGAATCCTTGCCAACCTCCTTATCTCTTCTCCTCAACCGCCGCGCCGACGGTTGAACTATTCTTTCTGGCAGGCCAGGAGGGATTCGAACCCCCAACATCCGGTTTTGGAGACCGGCGCTCTACCAGTTGGAGCTACTGGCCTGCGGTTCTCTACTTCACCTCTTTATGAAGTTGATGAGAGCGGCAGAAGGGGCAGTACTTCCTGACCTGCAGCTTGCTCTGCTGCTTTTTCTTGTTCTTCGTCGTGGTGTAGTTCTTTCGTTTGCATTCCATACACTGAAGTTGGATGATCTCTCGCATCGGTTACTCCACAATATTCGTTATAGTACCGGCGCCAACGGTTCTTCCGCCTTCGCGTATGGCGAATTGCATCCCCTTTTCCATGGCAATGGGCGTTACCAGGGATACCTCCAGAGACGCGCTGTCCCCGGGCATAACCATATCACGGTCCGCTGGAAGTTTGACGTCTCCGGTTACATCCGTCGTCCTGAAGTAAAACTGGGGGCGGTAACCGGTAAAGAAGGGCGTGTGGCGGCCGCCTTCTTCCTTCGTGAGGATGTAAGCCCCCGCCATAAAATGCTTGTGCGGAGTGATCGAGCCCGGCGCGGCTACCACCTGACCGCGTTCGACCTCCTCTTTTTTTAGGCCCCTCAGGAGCAGGCCCGCGTTATCACCGGCTCGGCCCTCTTCAAGTATCTTATGGAACATTTCCACGCCGGTAACCGTTGTTTTACGGGTCTCTTTCAAACCGACAATCTCTACTTCCTGTCCGACGACTATCATCCCGCGTTCGATACGGCCCGTCACCACGGTGCCACGTCCCGAGATGGAAAAAACGTCCTCTATGGGCATGAGAAAGGGCTTGTCGATGGGACGCTTGGGTTCCTTGATGTAGTCGTCGCACGCATCCATCAACTCGAAGATCGGGCCGCACTTGGGACAATCTTTCTTTCCACAACCGCACTGTAATGCCTGTAGCGCCGAGCCCTTGATCACCGGGATTGTATCACCCGGGAATTCGTAGCCGGTGAGAAGTTCCCGTATCTCCATCTCTACCAGTTCGAGAAGCTCAACGTCGTCGACCATGTCGACCTTGTTCATGAAGACTACTACCGCGGGGACCCCAACCTGGCGCGCCAGGAGGATGTGCTCCCTCGTTTGGGGCATGGGTCCATCGGCGGCGGAAACCACGAGAATGGCGCCGTCCATCTGTGCCGCCCCCGTAATCATGTTCTTAACGTAGTCGGCATGGCCGGGGCAGTCCACGTGGGCATAGTGCCTCTTCGCCGTTTCGTACTCGACGTGGGCCGAGTTGATGGTTATCCCCCGGGCCTTCTCTTCGGGCGCCTTGTCGATCTGTTCGTAGCGAACGTAATCCGCCAAACCACCCTTCGCCAGCACCTGTGTAATTGCCGCCGTAAGGGTAGTCTTGCCGTGATCAACGTGGCCTATAGTGCCCACATTCACGTGTGGCTTGGTGCGCTTAAAGGTTTCTTTCGCCATGGGGCCTGTCTCCGTCCTTCCTTTGTTCCCCCGATAGGGGTACGACACAAATTACCAAGTCCCGGAGCCCGCGACCAGAATTGAACTGGTGACCTCATCCTTACCAAGGATGCGCTCTACCGACTGAGCTACGCGGGCACCTTTACGAAGAGTGATACAAGTTAAAAGGAGAGGAGAAGCGCCAATCCCGCTTGCCTCCACTTTTTTGCCCACAACCTCGCTTGTTTACATCCTCACTTTCTATGGAGCGGGCGACGGGATTCGGACCCGCGACCCTCAGCTTGGAAGGCTGATGCTCTACCAACTGAGCTACACCCGCTGACTGGCCGGTAAGTTTGAGAAGCGTTGAGACGAGCGCTTCCACGTCCGTCCTTCACTCCCTGATTTTCCGGCTAACAAACTCCAATGAAGGTGGTGGAGGGGGTAGGATTTGAACCTACGTAGGCGTACGCCGGCAGATTTACAGTCTGCTCCCTTTGGCCACTCGGGAACCCCTCCACCCGGAGTTTTAAGGGCCTCCGCCCGGTTTCCGTCTCTATGGCCCGCTCGGGCATTCGCCCGGCTCTTCCTGGAGCCGATGAGAGGGATTGAACCTCCAACCTACGGATTACAAATCCGTTGCTCTACCGTTGAGCTACATCGGCGTTCTTCCTTGGCCCTCCGCAACCCGTGGCAGCGGACAGCCGAGGTAACATACCACAACCTTCTTTCCGTTGCAAGCGGCTGGCGCGGCCCCAATTCCGCGATTGCAACACCAGCGCCTTCGAATCGCTAGGGCCTGCCACTGAATAGGCGTCGCAGAATATGGCAGTTATTCCATGGCAGGCCCTTAGTGCTTCTCCCGGGAAAAGAAGCATCTCTATGGAACGGGGAGGGCCATTCCCCTTGGCGCCTTCCTGGCCTGCGGCCCGAAGGCCCCCGATCCCTTGATGGGTGCGCCATTTCCCCGAATGCCCTGTTTGTTGGACCTTCCGTGGCTATCCGCATCAACCATCGCGGGATTCAGGAATGCCGACTTCCTTGCCGACAAACGCCAAATGGCATAGAATGCGGAACTTTGGAGGCTGGACATGACACCTTCTTCCATTCGCGTCCGCTTCGCCCCGTCACCGACGGGGCACCTGCACATCGGAAACGTGCGCACGGCCCTCTACAATTGGCTCTTCGCGCGAAACACCGGGGGAACCTTCATACTTCGGCTGGAAGATACGGATGCGGTTCGCTCTACCGAGGAGAGCGTTGCTTCGGTTCTCGAAGACCTGCGTTGGCTTGGACTTAACTGGGACGAGGGCCCGGAAGCCGGCGGCGATAGGGGCCCCTACCGCCAAACCGAGAGGCGCTCCATCTACCACAACTACCTGAAGAAGCTCCTCAATGAGGGCAACGCCTATTATTGTTTCTGTACGCAGGAAGAACTGGAGGCGGACCGGAAAGCCGCGCAGGTTGCCAAACGAACCTACACCTATCCCGGTACTTGCCGCCACCTTAGCGTCGAGGAGAGGAACGCCCGTATCAAAGAGGGACGGCAACCCTCAATCCGCCTGAAGGTGCCGCCGGAAAGTACTTCCTTTGCGGACATCGTCCGCGGCCCGGTGTCTATCATGGGTAGCCAATTCGGGGACTGGATTCTGGCGCGCCCCGACGGCTCCCCAACCTACAACTTCGCCGTCGTAATCGACGACGCGCTTATGGGTATAACCCACGTCATCAGGGGTGAAGATCACCTCAGCAACACGCCGAAACAGGTGCTCCTCTACAACGCCCTCGGCTTTGCCATGCCACGCTTTGCCCACATTTCGATGGTTCTGGGACCCGACGGAAGCAAGCTCTCAAAGCGCCACGGAGACGTTTCGGTTGACGCGCTCAGGCGTCGGGGCTTTCTTCCGGATGCCATCATCAACGGCCTCGCCCTCATGGGTTGGTCCGACGCCAAGGGCAGGGAAGTTTTGTCCGTAAACGACCTTGTTGAGAGTTTCGACCTCGGCAGAGCACACAAGGCCGCGGCGGTATTCGACGAGGCGAAGCTGCGTTACCTTAATAAGGAGCACCTGAAAAGGTTGGCCCCCGACGAAGTGGCCGGGGTCATACGCCCGTGGTTGGTAAAGGCCGGTCGTCTTCCGATCGGTGAACTGTCACGCGACGTCGCAGCCTGGCTCGAAGATCTGTCCCTGCTTTTGCGCGAGCGTATCGAAGTGCTCTCCGAAGCGCGGGAGGCAAGCGATCCCGTTTTTCTCTTCAACCCGGAGGGGATGGACGGGAAGCTTCGCGAGAGCCTGGAGGAGACCCGCGCACGAAGTGTTGTTGAAGCGTTTCTCGCAAAAGCCGAAGCGATGGACCTGTCGGTCGGCGGGGTCTACAAGGAGGCCGTTCTTGCCATCAGAAACGAACTGGGGGTCAAGGGCAGGGCTCTCTACCACCCGATCAGGTTGGCGCTGACCGCCGCCGAATCCGGCCCGGATCTCGAACGCCTCGTGCCTCTGCTGGAGAAGGGAAGCCGCCTCGGTCTACCTTCGCCCGTTCTCTCCCCGTCCGCCCGCCTCCACCGCGTCCTGGAAGGGCAAAAAACAGGGTCATAATAAATCTTGATTGACTTGGCACTAACGTACAGGTTGATCGCCCGGAGCACTGAGAGCCCCCGCGGGGCCGGACGCCGAGGCCCAATCCGTGCGGGACGCACCTTTAAACTCCATAAGTACATGGTTTCGCTCATGCTTTTTAACTTCTACCCCCTATTTCTCTGCACAGATTCTCTAGGAGAGCCCAACATTTAATGTCCCCGGTAATAGGTGATGGATTGAGATCAACCACTGGCAGGAGCGGTGTGACTGTGCAACAATGGTGCGGAGAAAACGGGGCGGGGATCCGGCTTCCGGGTTTCCCGGCTGCTTTACGCTTACGGGTTCTCGAAATTTTTTACACGACGGAGTGGGGCGGATCGGCCCAAACCTCCAGGGGAGAAAGATATGGCAACCAGACGACATCCGCCCGGACTGTACGTGCTCTTCTTCACCGAGATGTGGGAGCGGTTCAGCTTCTACACCATGTTCGCGGTATTTATGCTCTACATGACCTCACCGAAGTACTACGCAAAGCTGAAGGTTCTGCCGTTTTTCGAGCCCCACATGATGTACGGTCTTTATACCGGCCTCATCTATATCACTCCGCTGCTGGGAGGGTGGCTTGCCGACCGTTATCTCGGTTGTCGTAAAACGGTATATATCGGTGCGCTGCTCATGGCGTTGGGCCAGTTCCTGCTGGCAACGATGCACGTCTCTCTCTTCTACCCGGGTCTCTTTTTTCTGATCATGGGTGGTGGTTTCTTTAAGCCCAACATTTCTACCATGGTAGGGAATCTCTACGAACACGACAGCCCGCTCAGGGATTCCGCCTTTAATATTTTCTATATGGGCATCAACATCGGCGCCTTCGCGGCGCCGCTGGTGGCCGGCTGGCTTCACGAGACTTACGGTTTCGGGTGGGCCTTCTTTGCCGCCGGTCTGGGCATGATAGTTTCCACTATAATTCTTGTTTCCTTCGATCGCTTCGTTGCCGCCGCCGATACAACCGCCAGCGGCACTGGGGATTTCGTGAGTGCGCGTGAACCCAAGACCAAGCATGACTTCTGGCTGCGGATGTGGGCACTCTACGCCGTTTTTGGAATCATAGCTATTTGGTGGGCCGTCTACATGCAGTACGGCGACGTGATGAACCTCTGGGCCAGGGACTACACAAGGCCGGTCCACCTGGGCTTATCCCGCGCCTTAACAACGATGCCGATCGAGTGGTACCAGTCCATCAATCCCATCTTCATAATCCTCTTCACGCCCGTGTTGGTGTGGATATGGAGCGCCCTGAGGCGAAGGGGCAAGGAACCGACGACTTCCGGCAAGATGCAGTGGGGGTTTCTCCTGAGCATCGTCGCCTTCGTAATCATGGTGGGCGCGGCGCGGAGCTTTTCCGGCACCGGTTTGAGAGTCAGCCCCTTCTGGCTGGTCGGTTTCTACGGGTTGATGACAATCAGTGAGCTGTGCCTGAGTCCCATGGGACTCTCATACGTGACCAAGGTCGCCCCTCCCAAGTACCAGTCCTTCATGATGGGTATGTGGTTCGCGGCCAGCGGGATAGGAAGCTTCTTTGCCGGTTACCTGGGCCAGATGTGGATAACGCCCGGGATAGTAAACAACTTCCCGCTGCAAGTCCACCCGGTCGGCTACTTCTGGATCATGAGCGGCCTGTCGGTTGTCTGCCTCGCCGCGATGGCTGTCGCCTTCAGGCTGGTGAACAAGGCGCCCGAACTCTGAAGCGCTCAGGCTTTCAGCCGTATCCGGGGAGGCCCGCCCAAAAAAGTCCCTACGGGCCGGTAGAATTGATGAGCCTCCTTCAGGGCGGATTCGAGGTATGCTTTCCTGTCCCGGGAAACCGCCAGGAGCAACCCCCCGGATGTCTGGGCGTCGGCGGCCATGATGATTGCGTGGTCCGGAAGGCTCGTTTCAACGTCCACGTGGGGTGCCACGAGATCCCTGTTGGCGTAGGAGCCTCCCGGGACAATTCCCGCCTTCGCGAGGTCTTCCACTCCATTGAAGAAGGGAAGGTCCGCAAAGCTCACTTCGGCGCCCAAGTTCCCGGTCCGGCACATTTCAAGCAGGTGGCCGAGAAGGCCGAACCCCGTAACGTCGGTAGCTCCTGAGAGTCCGGCTGCAACAGCGGCCATGGAAGCCTTACGATTCAGGGCGCACATGGAAGCCACGGCGTCCTCGTACTTCCCTACATCAAGTTTGTCGTTCTTGAAGGCGGTGGCAAGGATGCCCGTACCGAGGGGTTTGGTTAGAATGATGGAGTCTCCGGCCTTCGCCCCATTTTTGCGGAGTAGTTTGTCGGGGACGGTTTCCCCGATAACGGCCATTCCGTACTTTGGTTCCCTGTCATCGACGGTGTGACCGCCGACCACCAGGCAACCGGCTTCGCGGGCGCCTCGGGCTCCGCCCTTCAATATCTCCACCATTTCGTCCGTCCGGTTGGTGCGCGTGGGAAAGCTCATAAGGTTGACCGCCATGATGGGGCGGCCGCCCATGGCGTAGACGTCGGAGAAGGCGTTGGCCGCGGCAATCCGTCCGAAGGTGAAGGGATCGTCAACCACTGGAGTGAAAAAATCGGTGGTGAACAGCAATACCCTATCCTCGTCGTAGAGGTACGCGGCGGCGTCCTCGACCTGCCCTGAGGGGGTGAGGAGCCTGGGATCGGTGCTTTGGGGCAACCGGCGGAGAACCTCCGCCAGGTCCAGCGGACTTATCTTGCAGGCTCAGCCGGCGCCGTGGCTGAGTTTTACAAGTCGCCCGATTGGCGGCTTTTCACCCATTGTCTTCTCCTAAAGAAAACGCTTACTTCTTCGAACTCGCCGCTCCGGCCTCGTGAGCCGGGGGAAGCGATAACTGCCTCAACAGGTCCAGGGCCAACGGTTCAACCAGGATGTTGCCGAGCCCGTCCAGCGTGGCGTTCTTATCACCCGCCGCTGAAAGAAGCAGCGGCCCGGCCTTTTCAGGGAATCCCATTCGGACGAGAGCAACGGCACGTACGTAATAGACGCTGGCCCGGTCGAGAGGACCCGCTTCAGGCGGCTTAAGATTTTCCAGGTCCTTCAGGGCTTCGGCCGGCCTTCCAAGGTTCAGGTCCGCGAAAGCCAGGTTCATTCGGGCGGCGAAGGCACTGAACGGGTTTTCCGCCCCGAGAGAAGCCTGCCGGGCGAGGAGCCACTGTCTCCGGTATTCTCCGTTTGGACCTGAATAGGGAAGGACCTTCACCAGTTTCTTCGGGGCGTAGGTCCAACTCTTTTGCTCTCCGTTGTGCAGAAAACGCAGGACGGGTTCGCTCTCACTCTTTAACTCCGCCAGGGCCGAGGCGGCATCGGCCGGTGCGGCACCGTCAACGGCCAGGAGTACGTCCCCCGCCACCGGCCCGCCTTTCCGCAGGGGGCCGGAGAGGAAAACGGGACCGCGCCCACCCTTAACGTCAACCAGCTCCACATCTTTGCCCGGAGAAACCGCGAAGAGAGGCGTAGAAAGGCCGGAGAGCGCCAAGGCCGCTTGCTCCGGCGTCTTGACATCCTTTTCGTATTCATCGTAGCCATGCAGGCCCGGTACGTACAGGCGCAAGACGACGCTGAACCCGCCCTTGTCGTTTTTTCGCAGGAGACCGGCCACAAGCCCTTCGCAGCCATACTTGGATGACAACGACTTGACCGTCGAGGCAAGTAAGGCGGGATCAACTCCAGAGGCAAAAAAAGTGTCGGCAAGGAGAGGATTCTTCTCTCTGGAAAGCGTTGAGTTAAAGAGCGTTAAACGGCCGAAGGCCCGTGCCAGAGATTCGTTGGCTCGTTTCACCTCAGGCGCGGTAACCGCTCCTTCGCGCGTTGAACCAACCCATAGCAGCGACGGCCTGAGGGTAACATCCAACCGGAAGGGGTCTTCGCTGGAAACCGTTACGTGGCTCCTGTACTCTCCAACCCCGGTTTTTTTAACAACCACTTCGTGTTCGCCGATGCAGAAGCCGGGCTGCTTCAGCGGGGTGACCCCATAGCGAAGGCCGTCAAAGCTGACGACGGCCCCCGACGGATGGGATACGACCACGAGACCGACTTTCCGTTCCACCAGGGAAATCGGCTCTATGTAACCGGGGAGATTGTCAACGACATCCAGTGTGACCGGCAGGACGAATTTTCTCTCTTCATAGCAGGTCTTGGAGATTCTTAGCCGGTGTTTTCCCGGAGGAACGTAGGGCAGAGTCAACACGTACGTCTTTTTTGGATCGACCCCGTTGTTTTTGGCGAAGCGTGCCCAATTCTTGTTGGACGAGGCTCTGGTGACGGCCTTCCCGGCCGGTTTTCCATCGAGGTAGACGGAAACTCCCTTCGGTCGAAGGAAGAAATAGATCGTCCTGGCATTGGGTGTGAGGGCAATCGTTACCGGCAAGCCGACGCCCAATGCAACGTTGACTTCCTTTTCCCTGGAATCGTAGCCTTGATGGACAACCCTTACGAGATGAAGGCCTCCCAGAACGGGCACCGTTGCCGGCACCGCGGTCCCGAGCGATCGGCCGTCGAGAAACACCTGGCTGTCCGGGGGGGTTATCGAGAGTAGCAGCGTTCCGGTCAATTCGTTGCGAATCGCTTCAAAGAAATTATGCACCTTTTGCGCCCGCGACCTGGCGAAGGGATAGTCGGGGCGTAGTTGAATCAGGCGCATGAAATCTTTCTTTGCCGCTTCCAACCGCCCCAGGTTAAACTCGCAGACTCCTCTCAATTCGAGCGCCTTTTCAAGGAGCGCCTCATCCTGCGGCTGGAGGCGCCCGGCCTTTTCCCACTGCCCCAGCGTCTTAAGCACCGGATCGACCCTTTGGATAGCCAGCGGAAACTTGTAACTATCGAAGGCCGCTCCAGCCTTGGAAAAGGAGTCCTGCAAGGCCCCTACCTCTTCGACAACCACATTGGCAAAGAGTGCGAAAGCAACAAGCAGCATCCCGATAAAGAAGACCGCGCCTCTACGCTTCACAGGCTGATCCTCCCTATGAATCCATGTTTCCTGTCGGCGAAAACGATCGTATCCAGCCCGTTCCAGCCGGCGCAGTCGATACGAATTCCGTTGCCTCCAACTTTTCCAAGGAAGCGTCCCTTGGAGGAGAAAAGCGACAGGGTGTGGCGCCTGCTGTCCAGCATAAGCACGTTACCGGAGAAGTCCACCGCGATATCTCCCAGGCGGCGAAGGTGGACGGCTTTTTCGGGAACAATGGTTCTGATGGGACTAAGGTCGGCGCCGAAGACGTGAACCGTTCCGGTGTTGCGGTCTGCCACGTATATTCTTCCCGAGCCGTCGACCCGAACCTTGATGGGGTGCTTCATGAGAAGAACGGCTCCCCCAAGCGGTTTGCCCTTGGCGCTCAGCCGGTAAAGTTTTCGCGTTCCGGCGTCGAGCAGAATCAAGTTTCCGTCCGGTGACGCGGCCACCGAAACGGGTTTCTTGAGGCCGGTGGGCAGCGGAACCATTGTTTTCCCCCAAAGGATGTGTGTTTCGTCCAAGGCAACGGGTTTTCCTTCCGGCCCCAGGGAGAGGTCTTTGGCGTCGCTCATGGATTGCTTTTCCCCGGGAAGGCCCTTGGAGTCAAGAGTTAAAAACGAATCGCGCGTCAGCAGGTATATGCCCCCTTCCCGAGCTGGTAAGAGGCCCCTTACGCGGCGCAGGTTATGACGGCCCATGAATATCTTTCCCCCGGATTGGATGCGAAGCGAAAGCAGCCCGGCGCGCGGCGCCTGCCTTTGAAGTATCGCCGCCATACGCGCCCTTTCAAGGGCGCTCGGTTTCTTGATTCGCGCGTAGCAACCCGCCGCCCGCAACGGCATTCCAAGGCCAACGTAGATCCTGGCCTCCAGCTTCAGCAGGGAAGCCCGATTACTCCCTTGAGCCATTGCGGTTTCTATGAGACGGTAGGCGCGTTCCGGCCTTCCTGCGTAAAGGGCCGTCCGTGCCGCATTCGCCAATTCAGCCCTGGAAAACGAGCTTTCGCAAGAGGGGGGAAAGGTAGAAATGGCCGACACTCCGCCCTGAAGAAGAAGGGCCAATGAAAACGAGGCCAGGACAAACTTAAGGCTTTTCCACCTTCCCGCTCTGAAGATCGACCACGCGCGTCTGGTTTCCGCTTCGAACGGTCCATTCAAAATCAACCGTCTTGCCTCCTTCTCCGGAGACCCTGAAACGGTGTCTGCCCACCGCGATCGGGTGCATACCGTTGAGGGGAAGTTCTTCAAAGAAACGTCCATCCACCGATACTTTCCCATCATTAGCCGGCTTTCCGTAGAGAAACACACGACCCGTCCTGAAGGCCGGGAGCGGCAACCGCACCGTCTTCCCCGCCTGCACTACCACCTTTACCGATCTGCTTCCTCGCAGGAAACGGTCCACAACCCTCAACTCGTGCTTCCCCGCTGGAAGATTCAAGGCTTGCCCGGAATATCCCAGCAAGAGGGAGCCTTCGTAAACCTTGAGTTTACCAGAGGAGAACACCACCCGCAACGTTCCCTTCGGCGGGATCTTTCTGAGGTTTACCGTAACGGCGTCCTTCATTCCGGGCTTAATGCCGGGATTAAAGGAAAGCTCCTGCGTCTCCCGGCCGGCGAGTGAAAGAGAGAGCCTGAAGGACGAACAATCATTTCTGTCAAGCACCGCGGGAGTCACCATTCCGGTTTTGGCGCCGTTCACTTTAATCGAGGCGCCATCCGGAACGGAGTCCACTTTGAAGGCAAAGGGCCCCGGCAACAGCTTCAGGTGAAGAGGCCGCCCGGCATCGTTTCTCCTGATGGTTGCTTTTGCGCTCAGGCAACCAAGCCTGGCCTCCACGACGTGGCTTCCCGTATCCCCGGCTTTAAGGGTGACTGCGTCAACGGCCTTGCCGTCGAGGAAGAGCTTCGCGCCGGGAGGATCGGTCGTGATCGTAACGGGCATAGGAAGCTTTTCATGGGATGGAGACGCAAGCGGTCGGCTTTGGTGGACGGAATCCACCAATTGCTGTATGCGCGGCGACAAGAACCACGATAGCACGATGAGCGCTCCGCCGATTATAACGAGCAGGGAAACCCGCAGGTTGGAGCGACGTCTCGGGTTCTTTTTCGATGACCTGATGGGTGGGGGCAAGAAGGCGTCTTCGTCGACTGCCTTGGCCGTTTTCTCTTCAAAGGCGGGAGAAATATCGGTGGCTTCCTTGGTTAACAGGCGGCCAAGGTCCTGCTTGAAGGCCTCCGCGGAGAAGTAACGCCTGGCCGGATTCTTTGCGAGGGCTTTGGCAAGAACGGAGTTTACGCCCCGGGGAAGGGTGGGCATGATGGTTGTCACGGGCGCCGGCTCGTGGTTGATGATGTGATAAATGACCGTGGAAATGGTGTCTCCGGTGAAGGGGCGTTCGCCGGTAAGAAGTTCGTAAAGCACTACTCCCATGGAAAAAACGTCGGAGCGACCGTCAAGTTCCTTGCCCTCTATCTGCTCCGGCGACATGTAGTGAGGAGTTCCGACTATAAAGCCGGTTTGAGTCAGGTGCGCGCCCTCCTGCCTGGCCACGCCGAAGTCCATGACCTTCAGGATATTCCCGTCGTCGACCACCATAAGGTTGGCCGGTTTTATGTCCCTGTGGACGATGCCGTGGTGATGGGCGAAGCCAAGGGCGGAAAGCCCCTGCATCGCTAATTGTACGGCTTCATCCGGCGGAAGCAGGTTGGATTTTATACAGAAGTCGTCCAGGAGCCTACCCTCGACGTATTCCATCACGATATAGAGGGTGTCGCGGTCTTCAAAGACGTCGAAAACCGTAACGATGTTCGGGTGCAGGAGCTGCCCGGCGGCCTTGGCCTCCCTCAGGAAGCGTTCTCTCGTTACCGCGACCTCATCCGGTCTTGCGTCTTCCACGACACGAATGGTTTTGAGTGCTACACGGCGTTCGATCTGCGGGTCGAAAGCGAGATAAACTATACCCATCGCTCCCTTGCCGATAATCTTTTCAATCCTGTAGCGACTGACAGAAACCAATTCGTCCATAGAACGGACCTCCAAAGTCCTTATAAACTATCTTCTCACATTCCAGCCCCGATGGAAAAGGAAAGGCTGAAGCTTCCCCCGTCGTAATTTGACATTGATAGACTAAGATATTATATTGATGCCACGCTCAGGTACGCGCTGAGCAAGGAGACGACGCGATGAAGTGGGAACAGTTTACGGAGAAGGCTGGAGAGGCGGTGAGTGCCGCCATCGACTCGGCAAAGGCCGACAATAATTCCGAAGTGACGCCCGAGCACCTTGCTCTGGCGCTCATAGAGCAGAAGGACGGCGTGGTACCCGCCGTCCTTGAAAAGCTGGAAATCGACCTGCTGCCGCTGACCAACGCGCTGAAAAACGTCATAGAAAAACTTCCAAAGGTCCGGAAGGCGACAGACCCCGCCCTTTCCAGGAAGAGTGTACTCGTGTTGGAAAGCGCTCTCGGTCAGGCTCGTTTCTTCAAAGATGAGTTTGTCTCCACCGAACACCTCTTGGCGGCGCTTCTGGAAAGTGCCGGGAGCGAAGCTTCCAAGGCTCTTAAGACATCGGGTCTTTCCAGGGACAAGCTCCTTACCGCTCTCAAAGAGGTAAGGGGGTCTCAGCGCGTTACGGATCCCAATCCCGAGGGGAAGTACCAGGCGCTCAAACAGTACGGGAGGGATCTTACGGAGATGGCCCGCCTAAGGAAGCTCGACCCGGTTATCGGCAGAGACGCGGAGATCCGCCGGTTGACCCAGATTCTCGCCCGCCGCACCAAGAATAATCCCGTGCTCATCGGTGATCCGGGTGTCGGCAAAACCGCCATAGTGGAGGGCTTTGCGGGCAGGATTGTGAACGGAGACATTCCGGAATCCCTCAAGAATAAACGACTGGTTCAGCTTGACCTGGCTTCGCTCATAGCCGGAACCAAGTTCCGGGGCGAGTTCGAAGATCGCCTCAAGGCCGTAGTAAAGGAGGTCGTCGCCGAAGAGGGCGAGGTGCTTCTCTTTATTGACGAGATTCATACGCTGGTTGGTGCGGGCGCCTCCGAGGGTTCCATGGACGCCTCAAACATTTTGAAACCGGCGCTGGCCCGCGGCGAGCTACACGCAATAGGAGCGACGACCGTCAACGAGTACCGAAAATACATCGAAAAGGACCCCGCCCTTGAGCGTCGCTTCCAGCCGGTTTACGTGGGCGAGCCCTCTCTTGAGGATTCCATAGCAATCCTCCGGGGGCTCAAGGAACGCTACGAAGTTCACCACGGGGTGCGTATACGCGATGCTGCCATCGTCGCCGCGGTTACACTCTCCCACCGTTATCTCCACGACCGTCAGCTTCCGGACAAAGCTATCGATCTGGTCGACGAGGCGTCGGCGCGCCTCAGGATCCAGGTTGATTCAAGGCCCTACGAACTCGACAGTCTGGAGCGCAAAATATCCGCCTTGCAGATCGAAAAGCAGGCGCTCCTGAAGGAGGACGACGAACAGGCGAGGGCGGGGCTGGCCAAGATCGGGCCCGCCCTGGCTTCTCTTGAAGAGGAGGCCGGGACTATGCGTCTCCGGTGGCAGTCGGAACGAGACGCTATAAAGAAAATCCAGGAGGTAAAACGCGACATCGAGATTTTTACCGGCGAGGCGGAGAGGGCCGAAAAGGTAGGCAACTATGACGAGGCGGCAAGGCTGAAGTACGGAAAGCTGCCCCTGTTGCATGGAAAGCTGGTGGACCTCCAGGAACGCCTTTCCGTCGTACAGAAGGACCATCCACTGCTGAAGGAAGAGGTGGGCGAGGAAGATATCGCTCAGGTTGTTTCCTCCTGGACCGGCATCCCCGTGGCAAAAATGCTTGAGGGGGAACGAAGTAAGTTGTTGAATATGGAAGAGCAGCTACGGAAGCGGGTCGTCGGGCAAGACGAAGCGCTCGCGGTCGTCTCCGACGCCGTGCGGCGTTCCCGGTCCGGGTTGTCTGATCCCGGGCGTCCCATCGGCTCCTTTATCTTCATGGGACCTACGGGCGTGGGTAAAACGGAACTATGTAAAGCACTCGCCGCCTTTCTTTTCGACGACGAGCGGGCGATGGTTCGCCTGGACATGAGCGAATACATGGAAAAGCACGCGGTGGCGAAGCTGATCGGCGCTCCACCCGGCTACGTGGGTTACGAAGAGGGCGGCCAGCTTACGGAAGCGGTCCACAGGAGACCCTACAGCGTCATCCTCCTCGACGAGATAGAAAAGGCCCATCCCGACGTCTTCAACGTGCTCCTCCAGGTGCTCGACGACGGACGCCTGACCGACGCGAAGGGAAGAACGGTCGATTTCACCCAGACCATCATGGTGATGACCAGCAACATCGGTTCGAATTGGATACAGGAGTTGGCTTCGAAGGCCCCGGAGGCAATGCGCGAAAAAGTCTTCGCCGAACTCAAGGCCACCTTTCGCCCCGAGTTTCTGAACCGTCTCGATGAGGTTGTCCTCTTCAGGTCTCTTACCAAAGAGGACATAACGGCCGTCGTGCGGATCCAGGTGGCCGTACTGGCAAAACGCTTGAAGGAGAAAGGATTTGACCTCAAGGTGGACGAGGAGGCGAGAAACTATCTCGCGGAGGTGGGTTACGATCCCAACTACGGGGCAAGACCGCTGAAACGAGCCATTCAGCGGCGCCTCGAGAACCCGCTGTCCAGGGAAATATTGGCCGGTCATTTCATTCCGGGAGACACCGTTCTTGTTCGCAGGCAGAAAGACGGACTCTCTTTCGACAAGGTGAGCGACGCCGACAACGATGGCGCGGAAAATGCTTAAAGAACCTGTAATATTGCTGTAATTGGGCGGGAAGGCACCGGCCCTTTGCCCTTCACAGGAGGCTGTAGATGGGTAACTGGTTTAAAACTATGGTTCTCTTCGTCGCGCTGTCCCTGGTCCTCATGGTGATAGGCGGGGCCGTTATGGGAAGCACGGGGCTCATTATCGCCTTTCTTCTCTCCCTGCTCATAAACCTTTCCTCCTACTGGTTCTCCGACAAGCTCGTACTCGCCGCGTACCATGCGAAAGAACTCTCCGAGGCGGAGGCGCCCCGTGTCCACGCGGTGGTTGCCGAACTCAGCCAGGTCGCGGGAATACCCAAGCCCCGCATTTATAGGATTCCATCGCCCTCTCCCAACGCCTTTGCCACCGGCCGGAACCCGAACCACGCCGCGGTGGCCGTGACCGACGGTATACTCGAACTCCTCGACGAAGAGGAACTGAAGGGAGTGCTCGGCCACGAACTCTCCCACGTGAAACACCGGGACATCCTGGTGGGGACGGTGGCGGCCTCGGTAGCATCGGCGATAATGTTCATCTCCGCCATTGCTCGCTGGGGTCTTATCTTCGGCGGATACGGCGGCAGCACCAGAGACAGGGATTCCAATCCCTTGGCGCTTCTGATCGCGGCTATAGTGGCGCCGCTCGCCGCGCTCCTAATCCAGATGGCGATCTCACGTTCGAGGGAATACGGCGCCGATGAGACCGGGGCAGGATACGCGGGAAACCCCTACGGGCTTGCCAACGCTCTCAGGAAACTCCGGGATGTGTCCCGCAAGGTGCCCCTCAAGGCAACGCCTGCCACGGCCCACATGTTCATTGTGAAGCCATTTTCCGGAAAGCTGATGTCCTCTCTCTTCTCCACGCACCCCCCGGTGGAGAAACGCATAGCCCGTCTTATGAACAACCATTGACCGGATTTCCCCAGGTGCTGCAAGGAGGACCAAAGATGAGACGTCTATACAAAGGATTTGGCGTGCTGCCGGTTCTGCTGGCGGCCGTAATATTCTCCATGCCGGTAGCGGCCGCCGGCCGCCGGATATCCCCCGGAGCAAATCCGAGAGAGACGAGGGTCGTCAGGGTGGTGCGTCGGGTAAAGCCCAGCGTCGTGTATATCTCCTGCCAACAAAGGTTAAAAAGCCCCTTCGCCGGTTCTTTCTGGGATCTCTTCGGGAACGGCTTCGCGAATCCGGCCCCCGGGGTTGAGAACTCCTTGGGTTCCGGCGTCATAGTGAGTTCCGGGGGCTACGTTCTTACCAACGAACACGTGATCCTCAACGGATCGAAGATCAGAGTTACCCTCTCCAGCGGCAGGCAGTATTCCGCACGCGTCGTCGGCACCGCCCCCGAGATGGACCTTGCCCTGTTGAAGATAAACGGGAAGGGACCCTTTCCGGCCGCGAAGTTGGGCCATTCCAACGATTTGATGATCGGCGAACCGCTGATAGCCGTGGGCAATCCCTTCGGACTCTCCGACACGGTGACGGTGGGCGTGCTCTCGGCTACCGGAAGAACGGTCCGGGACGGAAAGCGCGAATTCTCGGACTTCCTTCAGACCGACGCCGCCATAAACCCGGGTAACTCCGGCGGCCCACTGCTGAACATCCTCGGCGAAGTTATCGGCATCAATACCGCCATTATTAAAAATGCCCGGGGAATCGGCTTCGCGATTCCCATAGACCGCGCCAGGCGGGTTATGGACCAACTAGAGACCTACGGCAAACCCACGCCTTCCTGGATTGGTTTCCTGGCCATTGATCCCAGCGACGCGTACAGGGCAAGGACGGGCAGGCGCACCGGCTTCTTCGTGGCCAGGACCTATCTCTTCGCCTATCCCCAGAACTCGGTGAAGACGGACGACTACATAACCTCCGTGAACGGAAAGAGAGTAAAGGGCGCCGGCGATTTCAACGCCATGATGGCCTTGATCGCCCCGGGCAAGCGCGTTTTCTTAAAGGGCGAAAGGCATGGCAAGCCCTTCAGTGTGAGCTTGACGGCCCGGTTGATGCCCGACAGGCTCACCGCGCCCATGGCGTGGGAACTTCTTGGTATACGGGTTGCCCCATCGCGAAGGGGGCTCACCATAACGAATGTAAGGAACGGCTCCCCAGCCCAAGCCGCCGGGCTGCGCCCCGGCGACACGCTGATGGGGGTCGGCGGCAAACCCGTGTCCGGCGTGAAGAAATTCCTCGCCCTCGCGAAGAACGGCCTCGGTTCGGGGAGCCTTCTGCTTAGCGTTGGAAGGGGACCGTGGAACTATTACGTAACATTGGATCTCATTGGGTCTTAACTCTGGAGGCATAACCATGGCCAAGAAGCGTCAAACTGAGCAACACGCAGGAGAACAAGTGGTGTCCATTGGCAGGGGCGGCCCCAAGGAGCGTGGCAACAGGAATCCCCGGAAGGTAACGATAATCGATCGCAGGAGGGTGGATATCGACGGAAAGGGTTCCGCTACGCCAAGCGAGCCGAACCTGAAACCCAGTTATGTTGAACTACTCGAAGAACGGGTAACGAAAACCAAGCAGGTGTTCAGCGAGCGAGTTTCGGAACTGGAGAAGGAGACGAAAAAATCCTTGGAGAGGCTTCGGCGTGACCTGGAACTTCGTTTCGAGGAAAGGGAAGCCTCGCTGCTAAAGGAGGTTCTCTATATCCTGGACGACCTGGACCGCGCACGTTTGATAAAAATGGGAGAGAAGGCCCTTCGCGAGGGGTTCCTGCTCATCGCCGGCCGCGTGGAGGGTTTTCTGAAAAAGCACCACTGCAAGAAGATAGAGCCGGACGGAGAGGAGTTCGATCCACTTTGCATGGAAGCTATCTCAATGGCGCCGGGTGCGGAGGGGAGAGTCGTGAGCGTGCTCCAGCCCGGTTACAGCAAGGACGACAAGTTGTTTAGACCCGCAAGAGTTGTTGTTGGAAACGGCGATGAAGATTAGCCCGCATCCCGGGAAGTTTTCGGTGTGAAGGGTGAGACTCCGGCGCGGCCCGGAAAAGCGTCGGCGTTTTTTCTGGCCGCCCGTCCCAAGATATTAACCGCCGCCCTCGCACCGGTGGCGGTGGGAAGCGCGGTGGCTGCCGCGGTGGGAGGATTCCGCGCCTTACCCGCGGTGGCCGCACTACTGGGAGCGGTCGCCATCCAGGTGGGAACAAACTTCGCTAATGACGTCTACGATTTTGAGCGGGGGTCCGACGATACCAAGCGTGTCGGCCCCGCCAGGGCCGCCCAGTCGGGCTGGCTGACGCCGTTGCAGCTCAAGGCTGGAATGGCGGCGGCCTTCGCAGCGGCGGCCGTAGTGGGGACATACCTCACTTCGGAGGCGGGCTGGCCGGTGGTTGTTATAGGAGTCCTCTCGATCCTGGCCGGGCTCGCTTACACAGCCGGGCCTTACCCCTTGGGTTACAACGGCCTGGGCGACCTATTCGTCATGGTCTTCTTCGGCTACGCGGCGGTAGTAGGTACAACCTGGGTAGAGGCCCTCAAGATTCCACCGGCAGCGTGGGCCGCTGCCTGGCCCGTCGGGGCACTGGCAACGGTTATCCTGGCGGTGAACAACCTTCGCGACCTCCCCGGGGACCGCCGCTCGGGAAAGAAAACAATACCGGTTCTCCTGGGTCGCGGAGCGGGCCTGAGAGAGGTGGATATTCTCCTGGTGAGCGCCTATCTGGTCGTGTCGGCCATGACCATCGGCGGGCTCTCGGGGCCCTGGACTCTTCTTTGCTGGTTGTCCCTGCCGTGGGCGTGGAAGCTCCGGCGGCGGATAGGGAGCGCGGAGGATGAGCGCTCCTGGAACGCCGCGTTGGAGGGTTCGGCGAGGTTGCTTATGCTCTTCAGCTTGCTGATGGCCGTTGGAATAGCGCTGTGAGTAACAACCAATCCGCTGGAGGAAAAAGACCGCAACGGTTTTTACCCCGGAACCCGAATCCACCACCTAAACCGGGATTCGCCTGCCTACCGCGTTGCGCGCAAGGGGCTTGCCCCAATCCCGCGATGGTTGATGCGAATAGCCGCACAAGGTCCGACAGGCCGGGTATCCTTAGAAAACAGCGTTTTACTTACCAAGGGATTGGGGGCCTTCGGGCCGAAGGCCAGGAAGGCGCCAGGGGTGAGGTGGGGCCCCGGCGGGCTTTGCCCGCGGGGCGGGGAGGGAATGGCCCTCCCCGTTCCAGGAAATGCTTCTTTTCCAGGGAAAAGCACTAAGGACCTGCCATGGAATAACTATCATATTCTGCCCGCCTATCCATCCCGCCTGGCTGTGTTACTCCTCCTCGAAGCAGCGTTGCTACGACAGCGTTGTCGGGCCTTGCCAAGTGGGCGGGTCATTTCTGGGACACCTGTTCCGTGGCAGACCCTGGCGATTCGAAGGCGCGGGTATTTCAATCGCGGAATGAGGGGCTTGGAGGGAGGTTGCACGTGGAAAGCCGACGTGCTATATTAGGATAAGAATGGAGGAGGTGAACATGCGTCGATTGGTATGTCTTGCTATAATCACCTTGGTCAGTGTTGCAACACTGGGGAGCTATAATACAGCGTGGCAGTACGATTCCCCCTCTGCGATCGTTTTTGAGCCAACGATTGCCTGGAACGGCGCCGTCTTCTTTGCAACGGCCGACGCGAAACTTCGCGCGCTGACCCCGCAAGGCCTTTCCGCATGGACGATCAATCCGGGCGGACAGGTTATAACGCCCATAGTCTACCAACAGGGTGTGCTCTACTTTGCCACTTCCGCGCAGCAAATCCGTGCGTACAGCAAGAACGGCTCAATGATTTGGAAGTCGAAACTCGGCAAGAACGCCCTTCCACCGCTCGCCCTGTCCGCCAATGGACGTCTCTTCTTCAGAACCATCGACGGCGATTTGTACTGCGTCAGGACGAGAGACGGTTCGGTACTATGGCATTTCAACCTCGGGTACCAGGTCGGCCCCCCATCCATCGGCCACGACGGGACCGTCTACATCGCGGCGCAGAACTTTGTTAATGCCGTGAACCCCAAAACGGGGCACGTAATATGGCGAAAGAACTTCTTCAACTTCTCGAATGTGCCAATCGTCATGGACCAGTACGACGACCTCTTCTACAACCGTAAAGGCATTCTGGACGTCTATAACCTTAACGGAAAGTTTCTTTGGGAAGCCAGGGACGCCACCGGTGCATTGCTTCTCCTTCAGCAGGAAACGCCCATCATCTATGGCGATACGCTGATCGCGGCGGAGAAGGGCGGCGCAAACATCGATGCCTTCGACGTCAGCACCGGCGCTGTGCTGTGGTCTTTTTCGGATGTAAACACCAACTGGACCGTCGCCGCGAAATCCCCGATGGCCATCGACCGAAACGGCACCGTTACCTACTGCGACGGAACGAACGTTATCGCCTGGTTCGACGGAGTGACCGGCTCATTCTACGGCTATATGCCGAGCATGGGACTCGGGCACGCGGCGAACCTGATCGGACTCAAAACGAAAGGTGAAGTCATCATCAGGTCCGGTCCCGACGCCAAGACGCTCGTCGCCTACTCCGTCCCGGCCGGTCCGGCCGCGGGTCCGTGGTGCCAGAGCGACGGAACCGCGCAACGCGCCCTGCGCCGCGACGACGCTCCCTACGTCAACATCTCCTCTCCCCAGGACGGTTCCGTCATTACGGGTTCTTTCACGGTAAACGTTACCGCGAGCGATGATTTTGCCCTCAAAGGCGGCTTGCAGTTATATCTCAACAACACTGAGGTAGCCTCAAGCAACAACGGCTACCTGACCTGGAACGCGAATTCCTCCGTTTTCCAGGACGGCGCCTACACGTTGACCGCCATTGTCGGGGACTCGGCTGGCAACCCGGGAGTTGATTCCGTCTATGTCGCTTTCTATAACCCAACGCCCGTATACGGAATCAGCGGCGGCTCGCCCACCTTTACATGGCTTCGCAACGGTACGGACAGTAAATACCAGGTAAACATAGCCGGCGATTCAAATTTCACTTCGATTATCACCAGCAGCTCCAGAAAGGGAAGGAGGTGGATGAACAAGACCTCGTGGAAACCCGGAAAGAAGAAATGGAAAAAGATCATTACCGCGGCAAATACGTCTTCAGCATCCCAGGTAACCTTCTACTGGAGAGCCGTAGGCAAGAAAGGCGGCGTGGTGGTCAGCAAGGCGTTCATTCTCGACAAGACCCAGTGAATAGCGGTAATTCTCAAAAAAAGCGGCGCCTCGGTAGGGGCGCCGTTTTTTTTGCTTACCGTTGAAGTTCCGGCTGGAAATCAATTGGATTGTCAACCATCCGGCGAGGTAGACTCTCAGCTCTTCTTCTCCCATACCACGACCCTGAGGCGGCCCCCCAGGTCGCGCGCGCTTTCAAGCCACTTCATGGAGGGATGAATGCGCCTCATGGCCGCGGCGCGGCGCGCCTGAGCGACGCCGATTTCGCAGGCCAACTTTCCACCCGGTTTCAGGGCTTCTTCGGCCCATCGTGCGATCCGGCGGTAGGGAAGCAGGGCCTCGTCTCCGCACCTCAGCGCGGTTTCCGGCTCGAAACCCTTCACTTCCGGCGGAAGCGTTTCCCACTCTTCGGTGGTTACGTAAGGAGGATTGCTGACCACGATATCCAGGCCGGTGAGTGAAGCTCCAGAAGCCATATCGCCCTTCACCAACGATACGTTGGAAACACCTTTCAAGTTTCTTTCGGACCATTTAAGAGCCGCCGGGTATTTTTCAATGCCGAAAAAATAACCGTCGGGGCGCTCACCGCAAAGAGCCATCAGGACACAACCCGAGCCCGTTCCAAGTTCGGCGCCCCGTGGGTTGCGCACTCCTTCCATGAGCGAGAGCGCGATTTCAACGAGGTGCTCGGTTTCGGGGCGCGGGATCAGGCAGCCGGGGCCGACGCGCACCTTGTGGCCCCAAAATTCGTGAACGCCCCTGACGTACTGGAGGGGCTCCCGGGCGCGTCTCCTCCCGATCAGCTCGTCAAGAACGCTTTTCTCCTTCGTCGTAAGAGAACGCTCAAAGTGAGCGAGGAGCAGAGCCTTGTCTTCGTGCAGAACATCCTGAGCAAGAAGCAGGACGTCGTGCTGGGGATGGGGACACCCCTCAACACGAAGGGATTGAGCCGCCTCGCGCAACCAGTCGCCGAGAGTCATGACACCTTCCCTAGCGATTCTTTCCGCTCGCGGCTGGTGTTCGGGTAGCGTCGACCAGCTCGATCTTCAGGGTTGCGGCGGCTTCAAAGATGCGTTTATCCCTGTAGAACTCGCCGAAGACGATTCGCCTTATCCCGGCTGAAGCCAGGAGTTTGAAGCAGGTCCAGCAGGGCGAGGCGGTTATGTAGGCGGTGCAGCCGTCCGTGGGGACTCCGTGCTTGGCGGCCTGGACGATGGCGTTGGCCTCGGCGTGGCTCGTACGCTCGCAGTGTCCGCCGACCATCATGTGCCCCGCTTCGTCGCAGTGGGCAAGACCGGCCACCGAGCCGTTGTAGCCGGTCGATATGATGTACTTTTCCTTGACCAGAACGCAGCCCACCCGTTTTCGATCACAGGTGGCCCGTTCAGCCACGCACCCGGCGATATCCATGAAGTAGTCGTTCCATGATTTTCTCACCTTGCCACCTCCCCGGCGGAGCCTATCCTACCATGGAGGAGGAGAATAGGTAAGGAATTTGAGAGTTGAAGGGTGCCGGCCTGCTAAAGGGGCATCGTTCATCCCGGCGCGGCGGGCGATCTTCAACACTCTTTGAAAGGGTCTGGTACAATTGTAAATCCGGCGGAGGCCGATTTTCCGCCGGTCGGATTGTGAGGCAATTAGCGTGTACATTGATATCCATTCACATCTCCTACCCGCGGTGGACGACGGTGTTCAAAACTGTAAGGATTCGCTTGCCTGTCTCGGCAGGGCCTCCAGGGAGCGTATCTCCACCATTGTGATGACACCGCACGTTTGGTCCGCACGTTTCCCCAACACTCCGGAAAGGTTGAAGAAGGCTTTCGATGAGTGGCTGCCGGGGGCGAGTCGGCTCGGCATCACGCTGCACCTGGGGTGCGAAGCACACTTCAGGCTGGACATGGCAGCGGCGTGGGAGAAGGGAGAATACCTCGGAATCGGACCAAGCGGAGCCTACCTTCTCGTCGAATTTCCCTTCAATTACTACCCGGTCCAGGCGGCGCGCGTCATGTATGAGCTGAGGATTGCCGGTGTCGAGCCCGTTCTGGCCCACCCGGAACGCTACTCCTACGTGGTGAACGAGCCCGCCAGGCTGGCGGATTTGGCGCGCGCGGCGGTTCCCTTCCAGATAACGACTCACAGCGTTGTTGGAACCTTTGGCAGGGCGATACAGAAGACCGCATTTGCACTGCTGGAGAGGGGATGGGGCAGCATCC
>CAZIBS010000009.1:0-35046 GCA_964537405.1 uncultured Thermoanaerobaculia bacterium
CTCCTTGTTTGCTGCCTCAATGTTATCACCTTGAAAAGCGCTGTCAAGTCCGTTTTTGTACCCAAATTCCGCGATGGGTTTGCACGGGGTGGGGCACGAGGGTTTTGGGAGGTTGAATCGGGGTTGTGGTGGACCTCATGAGTGGCTAAGGCGGCATGAACGCCTCCAAATAGTGGCCGTGCGGTTGCTTTTTGGGCGGTTTGAACGGATTTAAGGCACACTGCGGCCTGAAAAGCGATCCGATCGGATTCTTAGTTTGGACTTCGCGCAACATTTTATCCACTTTCAAGTAGAGCCACGTTCCGGCGGATTTGGACAAACACCCAATAGGCACTCTCACTGATCCACAAAAGGAGCTGATGCCCGGTTCTTACTACCTTTCCTGCAACACCATAGAGGGCGTAGCGGATGCTTCCGGCGCGTCGTCTGTGCCGGGATTCCGGAAGAACCGTGCGCACAAAGAGCTTGTAGAGGTTGTAGGCTAATACGCCGGCCGCAAAGAACAGCGCGTTGGCCTCGAATTGTCCGCGGGGCATCCTCTCCATCGCAAAATCGTTTTTCAACTCCTTGATCCGGTTCTCGCTGTGCTCGCCCCCCTGGTGATACCAGTTCAGCGTCTTTGGGGCCGTTTCTTCACGGTTACTCGCCACCACGTGGCAGCGCGGTCCATCTTTCTCGAAAAGCAAGCCCTGCTTGAGTTTCTTGAACACGATGAGCCGAAATGACGTGTTCATCTTGTTCATGATGTGCACCGTTTCGGCAACGAAGCCGTCGTTGTATGGCTGCCAGGCCTTAGCTGGAATCGTTCCGCCAGCCTCCACCGTGGCCTCTCGCCGGTGGCCCCGTGTAATGCTGCTTAGGATGATCGCCTTAATAAAAAAGGCAAAATGCCGGTTTGCAAGATGTGCCCCCATGTTCACTGGTCGCGCTACGCTTGCCAGGACTTCGGCTTGTCGGGAATCCGGCGGCGCATCCCCAAACCGTCATTCTAGGTCCTGGTCTCGCTTCGCTTGCCAGGATTTCAGCTTCCCCGGAATCCGGCGTCGTACCTGCAATCGTGACCAATTTCACCATGTAGCGGCCTTTGCTCGCCAAAGGCCGAAGGACCGATTCTTCGCCTGCGCCGGTCTTCACCCGGAGGCGATTTGTAGGAGCCGTCGCCTGACGGCGATTCGGTGTTCCTGCAACGGCCTTTCACCACCGGGCACGGCATTTTAGTTATTCTCCCCCTTTTCCTCTACATGCAAATAATAACAACTTGATTGCCAGAATGCAAGATGTGACCCCATGTTTCCCGGATACCCGGCCTGTCGGACCTTATGCGACTATCCGAATCAACCATCGCTGGCTTGGGGATCCCGCGGAAAAGAGCCCGCCAAAAACGTCGGTTGCGGTCACTTCTTGCCCGTAGCGCAAACAGCGAATACAATAGTTGCATCAAACGGCTTCACGGCGCCGTAGGGTCGGAAAAGGAGGAAAAGGGACGATGAAGGGAAGAAGACAAAGAGTAACCGTAGTTGCACTTTTCATCCCGGTGATAGCCCTTCTGGCGGCGTGTTCGGGCGGAAAGGGCGGAGTGCCGGCCCGCGTTTCGGCGCCGACGCCTCCAGTGGCGGAAGGCGTTGCAGCCTGCATGGCAAAGTACAAAGACATCGCTCCGCAGACGGGAGGAACCTTTACCCGTTCGCTTCCCGCGAATATCGTCACGCTGAACCCTGTTATCGCAAGCGACACGCTCTCCTACCTGGCCTACAAGTGGATCTACGACCCCCTTATCGACATGAACGATCGGATGCAACCGATCGGCGTACTCGCGAAATCTTGGGAAACGAGCGCCAATGGAAAAACGACCATCTTCCACCTCAGGAGGGGTGTCAAATGGCAGGACGGCAAGCCCTTTACGGCCGACGACGTGATCTTTACTTACGATGCGGCGATGGACCCCAAGGTCGATGCCATCAACAAGCGGCCCGCCTTTGCAATGGTCAGGAGCGTGGAGAAGGTGGACGCCTTCACGGTGCGCGTCAGGTGGAAGGCGCCCTACGCCCCCGGTCTCGCATCATGGGTCTTTTACATCATGCCGAAACACATTTACGCCTACCCCAAGGGCCACGGAGAAGACTTCAACAACAACCCCCGGAACGACAAGCCGGTCGGTACGGGTCCCTTTGTCTTTTCGGAGTGGCAACGGGGAAGGCGCCTGGTTCTCAAGGCGAATCTCAACTACTTCGCCGGGAGGCCCCACCTGGACCGGCTGGTTTTCAAGATAATTCCAAAGAGCCAAGTGCAACTCGCCGCCTTCAAGACCGGCCGACTCGACCTTGTAGCACTTAGCCCGGAACAGTGGAAGAACATGGGACGAGATGCAAGCCTCACTTCTTCCGCGTGGCTTTTTTCCTACCTTGCGCACCAGTTTTTCTTCATCGGCTGGAACATGGACGGAAGCAATCCCTTCTTCAGGGACGCACGGGTAAGGCGCGCCATGACCGCTGCCATGAACCGCCAGGGAGTGGTTGACAAGCTCCTCGACGGCCACGGTATCGTCGGTGCCGGCCCTTTTTTCCCGAGGGGCTGGGCAAACAACCCTTCGGTGAAACCGATTCCCTACGACCCCGCGGCCGCCTCCCTGCTTCTGGACAAGGCCGGCTGGAAGGATAGCAACGGGGACGGCGTAAGAGACAAAAATGGAAAGCCTTTCTCATTCGAGTGCCTGGTTCCCGCTGAGGCGCCGCAATTTACGCGTTTTCTCGAAATCTTCCAGCAGGATCTCAGGAGAATCGGCGTTGAGATGACCATTCGCAAGGTGGAATGGAGCGTATTCCTCGAAAGGACGCACAGGCATTCCTTCCAGGCATTTCTCTCCGGATGGAGCCTCGGCGACGATCCTGACCCCTTCCAGCTTCTTGACTCCTCCCAGGCGCGTCTTCTGCCCTCCGGCATGGGAGTTGGCCAGAACAACGTTTCCTACTCGAACCCCGAGGTGGACCGCCTAATCGCGGAGGAAGAGAGAACGATCGACAGGGCCAGGCGCAAGAAACTATTCCAGCGTATGGAGGTGATCGTCGCCAGGGACCAGCCGATGACGATTCTCTTCTGGAACGTCAGTCTGGCCGCCGTAAGAAAAACTTTTCAGGGTGTGGAAGCGAGCCCGGTGGGTTACGGGCTCTTCGGGTGGTATCCTTCGATGCTGCGATGGTGGGTTCCGAAAGAGCTTCAAAGGAAGAGATAGAGGCAAAAGATTCCCGAGGGGAGGCGCTATTGTCCATCGATTCCGGGTTGCCATGCTAACCTACACCCTGAGGCGGTTGGCCCTGATGGTCCCAACGCTGGTTCTCATAACCGCGGTAATCTTCTCGATAGTGAAGCTTGCACCCGGCAATCCCTTTTCCTACAACCAGGTTGCCGGCGCGGCCGCCGTGAGCCGGATGAACCCGGCGGACTACCGCGCCCTTCTCAACCGTTACGGCCTGGATAAACCGTGGTATATCCAGTACGGCCTTTGGGTCAAGAACGTGGTCCGGGGAACCTTCGGAGATTCCTTCACCGAGCGTCGGCCCGTCAGCGAGGTTTTCTTCGGCGAGACCTTTTCCAGGAAGGGGTCCACCGCCGGGAAGAAAACAAAACTGCGTTTTTCTATCTGGGGATTCCTGGAAAGTCCCGTCGGTGCGACGCTTTTCCTTAACGGCCTGGCACTCCTGCTGGTAGTCGGAATCGCCGTCCCCATCGGTCTTCGTTCGGCGGCCGGGGCGGGTGGATGGTTCGACAGGATCAGCGGATGGTTGCTCTACGTCCTCTACGCCCTTCCCAACTTCTGGATCGCCGTGCTCCTTATCATGGTCGTGGGCGTATCGTGGCGCCTTCTTCCCTTTATGGGCATGCACTCGGATTCCTTCCGAACGATGGGCGCGTGGGCAAAGGTCGTCGACCTTCTGAAACACGCGATACTCCCGGCCGTCTGCATGGCCTACGGCGGTTTGGCCTTCGTAGCCAGATTCACCCGCGGGGCGCTGCTTGACGTCATGAACAAAGATTACATCCGCACGGCAAGGGCCAAAGGCTTGAAAGAGAGAACGGTCATGGTTAGGCACGCGCTGAGAAATGTTTCGGCGCCGCTCCTGACCCTGGCCGGCCTGCTCGTTCCTGCCTTGGTGTCGGGCAGCGTCATTATAGAACCGATCTTTTCCTGGCCCGGCCTGGGCCAGTTATACATGCAGGCGGTCTACACGCGCGACTACCCGGTCATCATGGCCGAGTCGCTTCTGGGCGCCGTCGTAGTTCTCGTGAGCGTGCTCGCGGTGGACCTCTCCTACGGTCTGGCCGACCCCAGGATCCGGGTGGAGTGATGGAGAAGAATGTGAACGAGCCGGCCCCGGCCGGCGCGCAGGACGGGTGGACAACGCCTCGGTCAACCGTATGGCGGCGTTTTCGAAAATCCCGGGCCGCCATTGCCGGCCTCGTTTTTATCTCCATTCTAATGGCGGCAGCCTACCTGGCGCCGGTCATCTCCAACAACAAACCGCTCGCTATAGAGTACGAAGGGCGGTGGTTCTTCCCGGCGCCGGGAGATCTCTTTCCCTTTAACCACCTCCACGCGCCCGACGCAATTGCCCTGAAACTCAAAGGCGATCCCTGCTGGCTCTCGCGAGAAGCAACCGCGAAGCCGGCGGAGGTCGGGTTCCTTCTCATGCCGCCCGTCTCCTTTTCTCCCTACCAAACCGACCTTGACGCCCTTCACCAACCCCCATCCTGGAACTCGCGCCACCTTCTCGGTTGCGACGACGAGGGCAGGGACGTATTCGCCCGTATCCTATACGGCGCCAAGGTTTCGCTTCTGGTCGGCTTTCTCTCAGTAGGGGTGGCATCGGTCATCGGCCTGATCCTTGGAGCGGCGGCGGGTTTTCTCGGGGGATGGGTGGACTTTCTCATAGTTTCCAGGTTGATCGAAGTGATGATGTGTTTCCCGACCTTCTTTTTCATACTAACCGTAGTTGCCGTAATGGACGCAAAATACCTCAATGTCTGGACCATCATGCTCGTCATAGGGCTGACCTCATGGCCCGCTACGGCCAGGTACGCACGGGCGGAATTCATGCGATTGCGCGAGGTTGAGTTCGTTGCGGCGGCGCGTTCCATCGGGGCGTCGCCCCTTCGCGTAGCCGCCAGGCACATCCTTCCAAACGCTTTAACCCCGGTACTGGTTAACGCGGTCTTTGGCATAGCCGGAGCAATCCTTCTGGAGGCCGCCCTCTCCTTTCTCGGCGTCGGAGTGCAGCCGCCGGATCCGTCGTGGGGAAACATACTCAGCCAGGTAACCCGTTACTGGCAAGACTGGTGGATGGGCGTCTTTCCCGGGGCCGCGATTTTTCTGACCGTCCTGTCATACAACCTGGTTGGAGACGCAATTCGGGATGCCCTCGACCCCGCCTCCACGGCAAGAGCTTAGGAAGTTTATATGAATGTAAAGGCAAAAAACGGATCCGATAAAAGCGCCCCCCCCCAAAATTGGCTCCTCTGGGCGACCCACAGCCGCTACACGCGCCCGGAGGCCGAGAAGTGGTGCGCCTTCTGGGGCGGAGAAGATGGCGCCGTAAGCTTAGACGCGAGCGATATAACGCCCGGCAGGTTTACCATGGAGGTTCGGAGTCTCCCCCTGTGGAGGGAGCTTCAGGTCGTGCGCCTGAGGCGGTCGGAGCAGGCCGGCGTCGAAGTGGTCAACAGCCTCGCGGCCTATCTCGAATCGCCGAACGCGACCACGGCGCTCCTGGTGGAATACGGAGGGGCAATCAGCAAAGCCAAACCGGCCCCGACGTGGAAGGCCATACTAAAGTCGGTGCAGAGCCGGAATTGTAGCCCCAGGAGCGTCAGGCAGGTTGTCATGGAACGGGTGAGGAGCGAGGCCTTCGCCATCACTCCGGCGGCCGTTTCTGCCCTTGAAGAGTGGGCCTGCAGAGACACCGGCAAGGCCGGCTCGGCCATGGACCTCCTCATCCTATACAAGACGGAGGAAAAGAAGATAGAGGCCGAAGACCTGGACAAGCTCCTCGGAACGGGGGGCGCTCCCACCGTGTGGAACCTCCAGGACGCCTTCATGGAGGGGAACCGAAAAGAAACCGCGAGGCTCCTCCTGGCCGTAGAGCGTTCGGCTGCAACCCAACCGATCGCCGTCGTGGGAATGCTGGCCAGGCAGATGAGGCTCCTCATGCTTCTCCACGGCTACAGGGCAAGGGGTGAGAAGGATGGTTCCGTTCCCCTCACGGCCTTCAAGTTCAAGCAGACTTTTCAACTCCGGAAGTTATCGAACTTATCCGGTAAGTGGCCGGAGGCGCGAACGAGAAAGGCCCTCAGCGCCCTCTACGACCTCGACCTCGCACTTAAGGGGGATCCCGGAGACCCATGGACCATTCTCGAAGCCGCGATGCTGAACCTCTTAAACCCATGATACTATCCCCGGGGATTCCAGGATTCCGGATTGACAGCGGCCTGACTGAATGATAGGTTTGTTTTCTAAGACCCCTGGAGGGGTAAAAAGGAGGGATAAATGCGCCGAGTTCCCATAGTTTTTCTTGTTGCCGGATTACTCGCAATCTCCTCGGTAGGAGTTTTTGCCTTTCCCAGGGGACACGAGAAGGAGAAGAAAAAACCTGTCAAAATAGAAGACCTCTACAAAGCAGGCAAGTACCAAAAGGCCATCGATCTTGCCAAGAAGTTCGAGGCCAAAGGCGAGGTAAGCGAAGGCCTCTACTTAGATATGGGCGCGGCCCAATTCAAGCTGAAACGGTATGAAGACGCCATCGCTTCCTTCAAAAAAGCCGAAGAGCAAAACATGTTCGGCACCAAAGCGATCCTCTTCGAGGCCACTTGCTACCACGATTTGAAGCAGCCCGACAAGGTTATAGAATGCTACCAGCGTGCTCTCGATATCGATCCGAGCCTGGACGCCGTACACTACAACCTCGGCCGCCTCTACGAAAGCGAGAAAAATCCCGAACCGGCCAAGGCGCTCGCGCAGTACCAGGCAATCTACAACGACAACCCAACCTACAAGGACGTGACTTACGCCATAGGCCTCATCCACTTCAACGCTCGCGAATACGACAAGGCCCAGCCTTACCTTGAGAAAGCACTCTCAAAGAAGCCCGATGACGCGCATATACTCCTTGCCCTGGGGCAGAACGAACTTAAAAACGGGAAGTACGGTAAAGCCGTAAAAACCCTTGAAAGATTCGTTAATGCCAAGGGCGCCGATCCGGTGTGGAAACCGGCCGTGCTGGACCAGATAGCCGTTTCCAACGAAAAGTTGAAAGACTACGCCGCCGCTCTTCACGCCTACGAAGAGATCCTTTCCCTTCGTCCAAACAACTCCAAAGCTCTGTTGGGCAAGGGAAACGCTCTCATACAGCTCAAGCGGTACAAGGAAGCCATACCCGCCCTTGAACGCTACCTTGAGATCTCCAGGAACCGGGTCAAGAAGAAGCAAGTCAAAAAGGTGCTCGGCGACCTCAAGAAGGCTGTTAAGAGACACTGAAAAACCGATTCATCAGAAGAGCAACATTGAGGGGAGTCTGGCCGACTCCCCTTCTTTTTTGTCGGCCGAGAGACCGGATGGGCGCAGGGTGGCAATCGCTCCCACGCCGTTACGTTTTGTGCAATACCACGGCCAAGCCATAATTCACCACCTGCACCGGGATTCGTACTGCGGGATAAGGCTCATCTGCGGTGTTGCTTTCGCCGATTTGATGCTCAACGTAGCGCTACTACGCCTGCGCTCAAATCGTCTCGGCGCCTTGCATCTAAGCCTTCCCCGCCGCCCTCGGTCCTCGGTTAGGCGGTGGATTATGGCAAGAGGGCGGGGCCGATAAGGACGGAATGACGCCGTGATAACGGGGGCGTTATCACGGGTGATTGCTCAGAACGCTTCGAGGTGGGCCATCTTTGCAAGGAGTCTCTTGCGACCGAAGCGGCTGAAGGAGACGATCACTTTCAATCCGTCGCCGCTGCCTTCGGTCGCGAGGACAATACCGAACCCGTACTTGCGGTGGCGTACCCTGGCACCAACCCTCAATAGAGACGGTTCCGGCTGTCTTTGAGCACCCCGCAGCATCGCCGCGGCCCCTTCAAAACCACTGGGTACAAGTCCGACGCCGCCTACTTCCTCTACAAGACCACTCGGAATCTCGCTTAAAAAGGTGGATGGTCTTCTTTCCCGGGGGACGCCGTAGACATAGCGGCGCCTGGCCCAGCTTAAGTGCAGTAATTCCATGGCGCGGGTCATGCCTACGTAGCAGAGACGCCGTTCTTCCTGTATTCCATCCTCCGTCTGCGCCGAGAATGAGTGGGGAAAGAGGTCTTCTTCGAGACCCACGAGAAAGACTACCGGGAATTCAAGGCCCTTTGCGGCGTGGAGGGTCATTAGCCTCACGGAATCCGGCGCCCGCCACCCCAGTTCGTCCTGGTCGCTGTAGAGGGCCTGGCGCTCCAGGAAGGCCCTGAGGTCTCCACCCTCCACTCCCTCGAACTCCCGCATCGCCGAGATGAGTTCGCGAAGGTTCTCGTTCCTGGCTTCCGGGTCGGGGCCGGACCGGGACTGCGTCGCCAGGTAGGTAAAATATGCGGTGGCTTGAAGAACCCATTCCGCAAGTTCCGCCGGTGAAGCGTTGGGAAGACGCTTACTCGTTCCATCGACAATTTCAAGAAAACCCTTGAGCGCCGTAAGAGTTTTTGTGGGGAAAGAATCTTCCTTGACGGCTGCGCGGACGGCCGTAAGCAGGCTCGTTCCGTTCCCCACGGCTTTTTTCTCCAGGCGTTCGATGGTAACCTTGCCGATACCGCGCGGCGGCACGTTCAGGACCCTGAGCAACGCCACGCGGTCCAGCGGGTTTATCGCGAGACGCAGGTAGGCCATCACGTCTTTGACCTCCTTGCGCTCGTAGAAGCGCTGGCCTCCGACGATTTGGTAGAGAATGTTCCGGTTGAGACAAGCCTCTTCGAAGGTCCTGGACTGGGCGTTCGTGCGGTAGAGTACGGCCATCTGTCGCCACTGGTATAGACCGTGCAACTTTTTCATGGTATCGGTGACGAAAGCCGCTTCTTCGCGGTCCGTCGGGGCGGCGAAGGATTTTACGGCGTCGCCGCCGCTTTTCTCCGTCCACAGAGTTTTTCCCAAACGTTGGGTGTTGTGCGCTATAAGCGCGTTAGCGGCCGCCAGGACGGCTTTGGTGGAGCGGTAGTTTCTCTCCAGCCGAATGACGGCGGCTTCCGGAAAATCCCTCTGGAAATCCAGGATATTCCGGATGTCGGCGCCGCGCCAGCGGTAGATGGACTGGTCTTCATCTCCGACGGCGAAGAGTTCTCCTCGGCTTCCCGCGAGAAAACGAAGGAGGCGGTACTGAATCCGGCTCGTATCCTGGTACTCATCCACGAGGACGTGCCGGAAACGATCCTGGTAGCGTTCCCTGACCTCCTCCGACTCTTCGAGAAGCCGTACCGCTAGTACGAGCAGGTCGTCGAAGTCCATCAAGTTCGATGAGGCAAGGCGGCGTTCGTAGTCTGAGTAGACCGGCGCTACGGTCTTGGTAAAGTAGCTGCCTTTCCCCGCGGCAAAGTCACCGGCCCGGATACCGGAGAGCTTCGCCTTGCTGATGGCGGAAAGCACGCTCTTCGGTTGAAAATTTTTTTCAGAGATGCCCCTGTCGCGGAGGATGAGCTTCATCACTCCGGCCGCGTCGGCGGTGTCTATGATGGTAAAATCGCGCGTGTACGAGTCGTGCAGCTTCTCGACATCCGCGCGCAGAATGCGGGCGCAGATGGAGTGAAAAGTTCCCATCCACAAGAAAGGAAGGGCGTCCTTCTTGAGGAGGGTCATCACCCGGCTCTTCATTTCATTGGCCGCCTTGTTCGTAAATGTTACGGCCAGGATGGAGCGTGGAGACACGTGCTCGGTCGTCAAAAGGTAGGCGATGCGGTGAGCAATTACCCGCGTTTTGCCCGAACCCGCCCCGGCTATCACGAGGGCGGGACCGTCAAGGTAGGTGACGGCCCGTTGCTGAGCTGGATTGAGTGTATCAAGGATGAAGTCGGGCAAGTCGTTTCTTCCGGAGATGAAGGCCGTATCGGCCTGGTGTTTACATTCGCTGAACCGAAAGATGGTAGCCCGTAGGGGAATCGAACCCCTGTTCCCGGCGTGAGAGGCCGGTGTCCTAACCGCTGAACGAACGGGCCGTTTTTGGCTGGGGAGGGAGGACTCGAACCCCCAAGCATCCTGGTCCAGAGCCAGGCGTTCTACCATTGAACTACTCCCCAAGGAACCATACTTTACCCAAGACCGTTGAACGGTGTCAAGCAGACGGTCATCCCCTAATTCCGCGACGGGTGTGAAAGAAGTGCCCCGGCGGAGTATTGGAAGCGGAATCGAAGGGGTTGGTTTAGGTCACGAGCGGTCAGAGCGGCATGAGAATGACAAACGTACGTTCCCGTCATCCCCGGGACACCGGGGAGCCGGTGTGGATTCCCGCCTTCGCGGGAATGACGAAGAGGGGTGCGGGAATGACGAATGGCAGCGGGAATGACGAATGGCAGCGGGAATGACGAACGTACGGCGCGGGAACGACGAAGGGTTGGTCCGGAGAAAGGGGTCAACGTTTCTTTCGTGATGGTCAACCTGAAGGGTAAGACGTTTTTTCGTATCATCATCTCACCTTGCAGGTGAATCGCAAGCTCTTTTCGATAACCAGTATTCTACCATATCCTACAAGGCATTCCTATGCCTGACAACCACCATAATCCACCGCCTAACCGAGGACCGAGGGCGGCGGGGAAGGCTTAGATGCCAGGCGCCGAGACGATTTGAGCGCAGGCGTAGTAGTACTACGTTGAGCATCAAATCGGCGAAAGCAACACCGCAGATGAGCCTTGTCCCGCAGTACGAATCCCGGTGCAGGTGGTGAATTATGGACCAGTCCCTATCGCGGAATCAGGGTCATCCGGAATTTTCCGGATCCCGCTGTTCCGGCTTCCCGGACGTTGACCCCAAAGACGCCATGACGCTATACTGGATGTTCAAGAGCGGGACGCTCGGAGACAGGCTTCGGAAAGACCGCTAAGAGTCTTTTAGAACCGTTAATGTAGAACAAAACAGCAGGAGGTAGAGCAGTGGCCAACTTCAAGTTTTTGAAGGAACCGGCGAAGGGTACGCGGATCACCATGGAGAACGGGGTGCTACAGATCCCGGACGACCCCATCATGCCCTTCATCGAGGGCGACGGAACGGGACCCGACATTTGGCGGGCCGCGCGCCGCACGCTCGACGCGGCCGTCGAAATCGCCTACGGAGGAAAAAAAAGGATTGAATGGTTCGAATCCTTTGCCGGCGAAAAGGCCTTTAGGAAATTCGGTTCCTGGCTTCCCGAGGATACCTTCGAAGCCTTCAGGACCTACCTGATAGGCATCAAGGGACCTCTTACCACTCCTATCGGCGGAGGTGTAAGGTCCCTCAACGTGGCATTGCGCCAGCATCTTGATCTCTACGTATGTTTGCGTCCGGTCAAGTATTTTAAGGGCGTTCCAAGCCCGGTCAGGCGTCCCGAGGACGTCGACATGGTTGTCTTTCGTGAAAACACCGAGGATATATACGCCGGAATTGAGTGGAAGGCTTACAGCCCCGAACTAAAGAAGGTGATGAACTTTCTCCTTGGCGAGATGAAGGTCACCAACATCCGCTTCCCCGAGTCATCGGCCATCGGAGTCAAGCCCGTATCGGAGGAAGGAAGCAAGCGCCTGAACCGCGCCGCCATACGGTATGCCCTGCGCTACGGCCGGAAGAGCGTCACCTTCGGCCACAAGGGCAACATCATGAAATTCACGGAGGGCGCCTTCAAAAGTTGGGGTTACGAGGTAGCCGTCCGGGAGTTCAGGGACGACGTGGTTACGCAACGCGAGACGTGGATTCTTGGAAACAAGGAGGCGACCCCTTCCCTTTCGGTGGAGGAGAACGCGAGAAAGATCGAACCCGGCTTTGACAATCTGGCACCCGAAAAGAAAACCGTGATCGTTGCGGAGGTGCAAGAAGCGCTGAAGCTCTTGCCCTCTCACGGCGACGGGAAGTGGAAGAAGAAACTCATCATCAAAGATACCATCATGGATATCACGCTGCAGCAGGTTCTTACGCGGGCTAAGGAGTTCGACGTAATCGCCACACTCAACTTGAACGGAGACTACCTCTCCGACGCATTGGCGGCCCAGGTTGGAGGAATCGGCATTGCTCCCGGCGGCAACATCAACTACGAAACCGGTTTTGCCCTCTTTGAGGCGACGCACGGAACCGCGCCCAAGTACGCCAACCTTGATAAAGTCAACCCGGGTTCCCTTATTCTGTCCGGGGAGATGATGTTCCGTTACATGGGATGGGACGACGCAGCCGACCTCATTATCTATGGAATACAACAGTCAATCCTGGACCGGACGGTAACCTACGACTTTGCCCGCCTAATGCGCGCGGTCGGCATAGAGGACGTGGTTGAAATCAAATGTTCCGAATACGGCGATGCCATCATCAAGAATATGAAAAAGGCCTGATAACAGGAAAGCACCTATGGGTGGGGGCGCTGGCTATCGTGGCGCCTCTCGCCCTTCTTGCTTACGGCCCGGCGACCGTCAAGCGGATGACGGACGACAGCCTTCGTTTGGCCCCTGGCGCCCTGAGAACGGCCCTTGTCTCCTACAGGAATGACCTGGACCGGGGAGTAAAGGAAACCCTCCGGGAGTTTTCAGACGCTCCGAAGGGTGCGGTCGTTGCGGCCGCGGAGGCCGAAGTCAGGAACCTGCCGAAACTGGCGGACGAACAAGCCCCCTTCGAGGACATCGCCTTCCACTTCGGGCGCGTGGCCGGCCTCGTATTTCTTGTTAACGCCCCCCTCTCTTCAATACCGAACGCCAGGATCGCGAGAATTCGCGCGGATTTCGATCGGTACATGGAACGAAAGGAGGGCAAAATGGTGGTAGCTTTCGACGGCTACGACAACCCGCCGCTGAACGGCGCCGTCAAAGGGTACCTGGAAACCCGTATCGCCAAAGAGGCGCGCTACAGAAGGGCGCTTCTATACTGCTACTACCCTAAGGGCAAGTTGGTCTCCTCCAAGACCTTTGACGATCGCTCCAACGCCTTCGGCGTCGTCCAACTCACCTTATCGCACGGTGTTTCCGATACGGCTAAGTTATGGTTCTACATCTGGAGGGACATGGGCGGAGACACCTCCGCAACTCCCTACTACCACCCCGGGAAACAGTCGGAAAGCGTCAACCGCTCTTTGGGACGACGCACAAAAATAGGGGAACAATCCCATGGAGCAAATCCGGGTTCGTAGAGCGTTGATTTCGGTATCCAGAAAAGAGGGTATCGAGAAACTTGCCCGTTTCCTGGTCGGCATGGGGGTTGAAATCCTCTCCACCGGAGGAACGGCCCGGTTGTTGAGGGAGAAGGGCATCGCCGTTTCCAGCGTGTCGGATTACACGGGGACGCCGGAGGTAATGGGTGGCCGTGTCAAGACCCTGCATCCCAGAATCCACGGGGCCATACTTGCCAAGAGGAACGAAGAACACCTGAGAGAACTCAAGGACCTCGGCGGTGAACCCATCGATCTGGTGGTCGTGAACCTCTACCCCTTCGAGCGCGTCGTGGCCTTGCCCGGTTCCACCATACCGGAAGCCATAGAGAACATCGACATCGGTGGACCTTCCATGATCCGGTCGGCCGCCAAGAACTTCGAGTCGGTTGGCGTCGTGGTGGACCCCGGAGACTACGAAGCCCTTATGAAGGAGATGGAAGAAGAGGGCGGCATCGGCGCCGAAACACGCCTTCGCCTCGCGAAGAAGGCCTTCAAGCGAACGGCCCGATACGATGGAGCGATATCGCGCTACTTTTCCAGGGTTTCACAGGAGTCCGGCGACCTCGTGAAAAACGGCGGCTTTTTCCCAGGCTTCCTCCCCCTCTTCTTCGAAAAGGTACAGGAGTTGAGGTACGGAGAAAACCCGCAGCAGAAGGCGGCCTTCTACGGCGAAGGAGACCGCTTCCTGGCCAATCTTGAGCAGCACCAGGGCAAGGCGCTCTCCTTCAACAACATCGTTGACCTAAACGCCGCGTGGGCTCTTGTCTGCGAGCTGCCCGAATCGGCTTGCGCCGTAATTAAACACACCAATCCGTGCGGTGCAGGCCTGGGTGAGACCGCCGAGGCTGCCTTCAAGCGCGCGCGAGCCACCGATCCGCTCTCCAGCTTCGGGGGGATAGTTGCCGTGAACATCCCCTTCGATGGAAACGCCGCGCGGGCGCTCAAGGGTGTATTTCTCGAGATCGTTGTGGCTCCCTCCTTTACCCCGGAAGCGCTGGAGGTGCTCTCCAAGAAGAAAAATCTCCGCGTGGTCACCCTGAAGGAGCGTGATCCCTTCCCGGATTGGGATTTCAGACGCATAGCCGGCGGGCTTCTGGTTCAGACCCAAGACCTGACGAATGGTTCCGAAGAACGCAGAGTCGTGACTAAACGGTCTCCCACGGAGAAAGAATCCAAGGCGATGGAACTCATGTGGACCGTCTGCAAACACGTGAAGAGCAACGCGGTGATCCTGGGGGATGAAAGTGGTACGATCGGCGTCGGCGCGGGGCAGATGAGCCGCGTGGATTCGGTGAAGATCGCGATTATGAAGTCCTATAAAGACACGAGTGGTTGCGTTGCGGCTTCCGACGCCTTCTTCCCCTTTCCGGACGGCGTGGAGGAATTGGCGGCCGCCGGCGTGACGGCGGTCATACAGCCCGGAGGAAGTATTCGCGACGAAGTCGTGATAGAAGCCGCCGACAAGGCCGGACTCGCCATGGTATTCTCGGGAACGAGGCATTTCAGACATGGCTAAGAAGATTGCAATAGTACTGCTTGCTCTCCTTATGGGGTTGACGTGTGTTGCCCAAACCAAGTCTTCCAAGAAGGACCACACGGAAGAAGTCAAGATCCTCCTGGAGAAGATGGAGAAAACCCAGAAGAGCCTCAAGACCTTGCGGGTTTCCTTCGTTCAGACAAACTATTTCAAGATGCTTCTCAAACCCCAGACGTTGAAGGGAGTCCTGACCATTAAAAAGCCGGACACCATTCTCTACGCTTACTCGTATCCTTCCAGGCTCTTCTTCCGGGTGAAGAACGGATACCTGCTGATTTACGATCCAAAAGCAAAGAAAGTGGTAATCCAGGACATCCGGCGCCACCGGAACAAGATAATCAGGTACCTGGGAATCAGCCAACCGGTGGGCAAGCTCCTGGAGGCCTTCCGAATAGAGTGGGGCGGGGTAGAGGGAAACCTCGTACACCTTGAACTCTATCCAAAGAGGTTCCGGATACGGCGGAAGATTGCCGCTATGCACTTTTGGGTGGACAAAACAACCGGACTTCCAATGGCACTCGAGATCGTTGAACCCGGTGGCGACAGAATTCGTTTTGATTTCTCCCACTGGCAAACCAATCCATCCCTCGGCAAGGACGCCTTCAAGGTGGTCATTCCAAGCGGGGTCAGGGTGCAACACGGAATGTGGGGTATTGGTGAGACCTTCAAGCATTAGCAAGCCGCTGAGAAACTCGCGTGGGCCGCGCAAAAGAAGCTTGGGAGCCGGTCCCGTACTTCCCGGCGCGGGCGGCGGAACCCGGCCGGAGGGAGGTACGATTGGGCGAATCGCCAAAGGCGCGGCGGCACTCGTCTTTCTGGCCGCAATCCTTTCCTGCGCCGGACACCGCGGGCTTTCGATGCAACGGGAGTTCGCCCCTTCGAAGCGGTGGGTGCAAGTTGGATACGCTTCCTGGTACGGAAAGAAGTTCGATGGCAAACCGACCGCCAGCGGCGAAATCTTCGACATGCACGCCATGACGGCCGCCCACAGGACCCTTCCCCTCGGTACTACGGCGAGGGTTACAAACCTGGACAACGGAAAAAGCGTTGTTCTGAAGATAAACGACAGGGGACCCTTCGTCAGGGGGAGGATCTTGGATTGTTCCTACGGCGCGGCGAAAAAACTTGGCTACGTCGGCGCCGGGCTGGCCAAGGTCAGGATAGAGGTGCTAAAGGTGGGAAGGGAAAGGAGCGGCCGGAGACCGGCGCCCGGGGAGGTGTTGGTGGCGGAAGGGAATACGGCGCGGTCGGTGCTTGACGGCACTTTTACCGTGCAGGTCGGCGCCTTCCTGGGGCGGGGAAACGCTTTGCGTTTCAGAGCCCGTCTTCGCAAGCGATACAAAGACGCCTACGTTATCCGATGGCGCGATTACTACCGCGTGCGCGTGGGACATCTTCAGGACAGAAATTTGGCTGACGGACTTCTGCAAAGGCTCCGCGGCGACAACCTGAATGGATACGTTACCAGAAACGATTAGGGCTCGCCACATTGCGTGCAACACAGGCAGGTAAGTGCGGCGGGACATACAGGCTCACGTCCATTCCTACCTCACGAACTGAGTCGAATATGGTTTGACTGATCCTGAACAGTTTGATTTTGTAACGGGTCTTCCAGGTAAAAACGGATGGTACAGGGTTCGTAATACCTTGAGAATCAGGAGTTAGCATGTCATGGCCAAGCTTCTGCCTCGTGGACACCACGACGCCCGAGTTCCTGATGTGGGTGGGAAAGATTGCCCCGGCCGGCCTGTAGCTGAGCGATACCTGTATGCCCTACCACGGCACGTGTTGCCACGCCCTTTCGGTCAACCGGTCTCGAACCTTGGCCTGACGATCACAATAGAAACAGCTCGTGTTCCTGCGCTTAACATCAAAATTGATAAGCAGGAGCCCTTCCTGCTCCTCTACTTTTACGACCCGCCGGTCCTTGATTCCCGGCGTCTTTCGTACGATACTTTCCATGAGCATGAGCGAACCTCCACTTATGAAGCTCCTTCCTTCATAAGTACTTGGTTTTACTCGTGCTCTTCAACTCCCCGGCTCCCATCTTTATGCACGGATTCTCGAGGGGAGCCCGGTTCCGCAAAGCGGCGAAACAGGGTGATCAAGATGCAAAGAACCTTGGTGAGCAGTGATGAAGGGAATCCATGCAAATGGACAGCGTAGAGAGCTGGAGCTATAGCTTGGGGCCGGCCTTTTGTTAAACGTAATGGTGGATTTGATATGAGACACCCGAAGGTCTACGATAACATTCTGGAACTCATCGGCGAAACGCCCATGGTGCGGCTCCGTCGCATAAACAAGGGGTTGGTCCCCGAGATCTACGCCAAGCTGGAGTTCTTCAACCCGATGGGAAGCATCAAGGACCGGGTTGCACTCCACATGATACGAAAGGGGGCCGCCGGGGGACGGCTTCACCCCGGCGATCTCATCCTCGAAAACTCCTCGGGCAATACCGCGCTGGGTCTTGCCATGGTGGCCGTCCAGGAGGGGTACCGGTTGCGGGTCGTGGTGCGGGATCGTATCAGCCCGGAGAAGATCGCGCAAATCGAATCCCTGGGGGTGGATATCATCAAAGTGGACAGTTCCCTCCCTCCCGAGTCGCCCGATTCCTACAACCGGATCATGCCCCGCATGGCGGCGGAAACGCCGGATTGCTACTTCCCGGACCAGCACAACAACCGGGAGAACAACGAGGCCCATTACCTGACCACGGGCCCGGAGATATGGGAACAGATGGAGGGACGCATCGACTACCTGGTGGTTGGCATGGGGACTGGAGGCACCATCGGCGGAATCGCCCGGTTTCTCAAGGAACAGGATTCCACGATCCGCGTGATCGCCGTGGACCCGGAGGGCTCCGTCTTCGCCCACTACTTCCGGACGGGTGAGCGGTGCGAACCCCATCCCTACTTGGTAGAGGGACTGGGGGACGAATTCATCATCGGGTGCGCGGACTTCCGAAACGTGGACGACGTGGTGACCGTCTCCGACCGCGACGCCTTCCTCACCTGCCGCGAACTCGTGCGCCGGGAAGCCATCCTGGCCGGCGGCTCCAGCGGCGCGGCCCTATGGGCCTCGCTCCGGCTTGCACGGGAACTCGACAATCCCGCGCGCATCGTGACCATCTTTCCGGACGGCGCCTCCCGCTACCTGAGTACCGTTTTCAACGATGCCTGGATGCGGGAGCACGGCTTCCTGGAGCCGTAGGCGGGCAATCCCCCTTCAGGGAACGTCTGGAAGGAAAAGGGGCGGGGCGTCCATCTCTCGTGGAATGGGAAGACCGAGGTGGCGGAGCAGCGTGGGGGCGATGGAGGCGAGGCTGCTTTTATCGTCGCCGTGAAGACGGACGGAGCCTGCGGAGAGCCAGCTAAAGGAAACGGGGTTGGTGGTATGCGCCGTGTGCGGTGTTATACCGTCGGCTTCGCGCATGACTTCGAGGTTGCCGTGGTCGGCGGTAAGGGCGATGCTTCCTTTCATCGACAGCACCTTCTCAACGATGCGGCCCATGCAGAGATCAACGGTCCGGGCAGCCTCGCACGCCGCTTCGAAGACTCCAGTGTGGCCAACCATGTCGGGGTTAGCGAAATTTAGCAGAATAAAGTCGTAGAGACCGGAGCCAAGGCGATTAAGGAGCTTTTCGGTTACTTCAAAGGCGCTCATTGTTGGCTTCAGGTCGTAGGTTGCGACCTTCGGCGAGTCGACCAGGACGCGATCTTCTCCGGGGAAGGGTTCTTCCCTGCCGCCGTTGAAGAAGAAGGTGACGTGGGCGTACTTCTCGGTTTCGGCGATCCGGAGTTGTCTTAACCCCGCCATTGAAATAACCTCGCCGAAGGTGTTTTCAGGTTTGTTGGTGGGAAAAGCCACCGGGAAAGTGAAATCTTCGCGATAACGCGTCATGGTGGCGTACGTAGAGAGTTTGGGTACGATTTTGCGGCTGAAGCCATGAAAAGGTTCTTCGTTAAAGGCCCGGGAAAGTTGTCTCGCACGGTCGGCCCGGAAGTTGAAGAAGAAGATTCCATCGCCATCCCGCACAGTGCCGTAGGGGCATGGCAGTACGACCGGTTTTATAAACTCGTCGGTTACGTTATTGGCGTAGCTGGCCTTTACCGCCTCAACGGCGCTTTCGCGGTGTTCGCCCATCCTCTCCGTCAAGGCGCGGTAGGCGAGTTCCGTTCGTTCCCAGCGGTGGTCGCGGTCCATGGCGTAGTAGCGTCCCATCAGGGTAGCGAGAGCGCCGGTTCCCTCCTCTTCAAGAAAGGCTTGAAAGGCCTTCACGTACTCCACCCCGGCGGTTGGAGGCGTATCGCGTCCGTCAAAGAAGGGGTGGATGGCGACGCGCTCCAGCCCCTCGCGCGCGGCGAGGCGGACGAGGGCTTTGAGGTGCTTGATGTGGCTGTGGACGCCGCCGTCGGAGAAGAGGCCCATAAGGTGAAGGGTGCTGTTTCGGCAGGCCCTGATTGTGTCGAGAATAACGGGATTTTCGTAGAAGGATCCGTTTTCTATGGCCGTTGAAATGCGCGGTAGCTCCTGGAGGATGACGCGACCGGCGCCCAGCGTAAGGTGTCCCACTTCGGAGTTTCCCATCTGCCCCTCGGGCAGGCCCACCGCCGGACCGGAAGCCCGCAGCTTCAGCCACGGGTAGTGTGAGAGCCAACCGGGATAGTTGATAAGACCGGAGCGCGTGACGGCGTTGAAAGCCCAGTCGCGGTAGAACCCCCACCCGTCCATGATTGCCAGGAGGAGCGGTCGTTTTATTGATCTTTCCACTGTATCTCCTGGTAGAAAACCGGGCGCGGTTCCTGAATCTCCTGCATCAACTCGTCCCTGAATGTGGGGAAATAGGTGTCCCACCTCATGCATACCTCGCAGTAGTCCTCCCATTCGGGCGCGAGGTCTCCGCAATAGGAGCAGCGGTAGTTAAGCTCGAATGGGTTAAGAATACGGATAACCTTCCGGTAGTGGTTGCAGGCCTCATCCATTTTTCCGCGCCGCTGCCTGATGCGCCCGATGTAGTACTGGAGGAGTCCCGATTCCTGGATGCTCCCCTCCACCTCCTTGAAGAGTTCTTGTGCGCGGTCAAGGAGTTCCAGGTGGTAGAAGAAGCGGCCCAGCAGGAACTTGGGTAGTATCTTTCGATCGGTGGAAGCTATGAGTACACGGTAGTGGCCTATGGCGCCCTCCGGGTCGTCCTTGTCGATGTAGTGCTGCTCCATGGCCAGGAGGCAACCCGGAGAGGTGTTGGCCCTGTACCCGTCGAGCAAAACATTGATGGCCTCATCTTCTTTGCCGTCAGAGAGGTAGGCCTTGGCCAGCTTTGTGTAGGTAGCCCTGAAGGATGGATATTTCTTGCGTATCTTCTCGAGTCGGGCGATGGCCTCCCTGGTTTTACCCTGCCGCAGGAGATCGACGCCTATCTGGTAGAGAATACCTGGGGTGAAGGGTTGGTCCGAGGCGCGTTCCTCTTCGAACACTCTGGCCCTCTCGATATTTTTCTGGACGTCCATTGCCTTCCGCCAGTTTGCCTCGCGGATATAGATGGTTCTCAGCATGCGAAGCGCCTTCAAAGCGCGCCGCGGCTGAAGGTGAAGAATGGAGAGAAGGGTCTTCTTCGCCTCTTCGTGATTTTCAAGAACGACGTAATCCTCGGCCAGAGCGTAAAGGGTGGCAATGTCCTTCGGATTCCTGTTAAGACTCTTTAACCGCCACTCCACCGCTTCTTCGGCTTTGCCGCCGGTCCGAAGGGCGTCGCCCAACTTGAGAAGGGCCGGCATGTAGCCCGCCTGGGCTTCCAGGGCTCGCCGGAAGTGGCCTATAGCTTCGAGAGATCTTCCTCCCAAAACCGCGTCCAGTCCTTTGAAGTAGGCGGTTTCGGCCGCGCGTTCGTTTTTTTGCCTAAAGCCGGCGATCCATCGTTTGGATAGTTGGGCTAGTCCGCTGAGCGCGAGCCATACTCCGAAGAAAACGAAGCCTACGGTAAGGGAGGCCGCCAGAATCCATCCGAGGGCAACCTTGTAGCCGTAAAAGTTGAACTTTTCTCCAAGGAGAGGCCCGTTGAGGAACGCCAGTCCCAGGACTAAGAGCATGAAAAGAATGAGAAGGATGGTTATTACTGCCGTCTTTAGACGCATTCAATCCAACTATTATAACAAGCCTCGTTCCTGGAGGTCCTGGCACTCTATGCAGTGTCGGGCCCAGGGAACGGCTTCGAGGCGTTTGATTTGAATTTGCTTCCCGCAGTTCTGGCACTCGCCGTAGCTGCCCGCCTTGATCAGGTCCAGTGCGATATCAATCTGGCGCATTATACGGCGGTCGGCGTCGGAAAGGGAGTACCAGTACTCCTTATTGTAGTTGGCGGAGGCTTCGTCAACCGAATCCAGGGCGCCGTCCACCCCGCTTTCACCACTATTGGAGAGCTTCTTCCGGTAAGAGTCGTAAAGCCCTTTTCTCTTCCGGATCAACAGCCTTTCAAACTTATTACGCATTCTTTTATCCATGTTGGCTCCTTAGGGGGACTATTTTGCGTACGGCCTTTTTGTGCAGGACGCGTAGGCCCTATATATTTGCTCCATCAGTACGAGCGTTGCAAGCTCGTGCGGCATGGTCATGGAAGAGAGCGAGAGACGGCGGTCGGCCGTCTTGAGAACCTCCGGTGTCAAGCCGAAGGCGCCGCCGACGAGGAATGCGGGCTTCTTCCCCGCATTCTTCAAACCGGATAACATCAAGGCGAAAGCGCGGCTGTCCATGGCTTCTCCCCCGGGATCCAGGGCGATCAACGGCGAGCTGCCGCGAGAGCGCTTGAGGAGGGCCTCTCCTTCCTCACGCGTCAACAGGCCTGGCTCCTTGCGGTGAGAGGCCGGAACGGCGGTCATCGCGACCTTCCACTCTCCCCGTGCCATTGCGGCGTAGCGCTCGGCGCCCCTTCTGAATCCTTCGTTCGTTATCTTCCCGACGTGGACCACTTTTATCTCCCACATCTCCAAATCCCAAGCATAATACCCTAAACAGGGCTTCGTCTCAAATGTTCCCAAAGAGCCTTCCGGCTTATTCCCAGCCACCGGGCCGCCCTGGTCTTGTTGCCTCCCGTGCGTCGAAGCACGAACTTGATATAGGCGCCTCTCAATTCCTTCAGCGTCATTCTCCGCTCCGAGGCCGCTTCGAGGTTTGAAACGGCGTTCCAGAAGTTCGCGGGAAGGTCTTCAGTCGTGAGCACTTCGCTTCCAACGAGCGCCAGTTCCATCATCCGCTGGGACAACTGGCGCACGTTGCCGGGCCAGGGCGCCGATGAAAGGGCATCCATGAGTTCCCGTGAAATTTCCGGGACCTTGCGTTTCAGTTTTTGGCAGGCTTCCTTGAGACAGTGGACGGCCAGGCGCGGAATATCATCCCGGCGGTCTGCGAGTGATGGTAGAACGATCCTGATAACGTCGAGCCTGTAGAGCAGGTCGCTTCGAAGTCGTCCCTCCTCGACGAGTTTTTCCGGCGGCTCGCTGAAAGCCGCGATGGTCATGGCTCTATTCGGTAGAATGCGGGTTGTTCCGATTCGTGAAAAGTATCGTTCGTCGACCACGCGGAGGAGAGCGGCCTGCTGGGCCGAAGAAAGCAGTTCGAGGGAAACCATGCAGAGAGTGCCTCCACCGGCCTTTTCAAAAACCCCGGGTCGTTCGGCGACTCCCGTGGCGGCGCCCGTGGCGACGCCGAAGAGTTCGCTTTCAAAAAGGGATGCGGAGGTTGCGCCGGCGTACCATTCCAGGAAGGGGCCGTCGGAGGTCGGCCTTGCTTCGTGAGTAAAGCGGGCCAGAAGACTCTTACCGCTTCCGGTGGGACCGGTGATGATGACGGGGGCGCTTCCCTTTGCCGCTCTTTCGGCCAGGTGCAGGGCATCCTTGAAGGCGGGGTCGGCACCGACCGGAGTCGCGTTGGTCACGGGACCACCTTCGGAGCATCCATCCATATACGCTCGAGCCCGTAGTATTCGCGTTTAGCTTCAAGGAAAAGGTGAACAAGAAAGAAGCCATAGTCCATCAATATCCACTGGGCCGCGGCCATTCCCTCAATGTGGTGGGGGCTCAATCCCAACCGCCCCTTGAGTTTCTCTTCCAGACTTCCGGCAAGGGCCTGCACCTGCTTGGTGTTGTTTCCATGGGCGATGAGGAAATAGTCGGCCATCGTAGTAAGTTCTCTAAGGTCCAGGAGTATCGGATCGACGGCCTTACCGTCCTCAAGGACTTCCAGGGCCGTGCTGAAAACAGCCTTTTCGTCAGGGTTCAATTACGTCCTCCTTATTACTCTCCAGGCGATAGAGCCCCTGCCTGGTAATGTAGTTCGCCACCACTGGCGGAACCAGTCCATCAATGGAATCTCCCCTCTTCAGCCTTTTCCGGATGGCTGAAGCGCTGATGGCGACCGGTGGGCAAGAGAGAAGGTGAAATGCCGCATCTCCAGGGGCAGCCTCGTGTTCGGAGGGCTCGAAGCCCGACCTGGGAACAACCACGACCTCGGCAAGTTCAAAGATCTCCTTGAAACGAAGCCAGCGTGGAAGGGTGGACAAGGTGTCCGATCCGATAATAAAAAAGAGAGAATCGGGTGGCCGCCGCGCTTTGAGCGCTTCAAGGGTCTCAACGGTATAGGAAATGCCTCCCCTCTCAAGCTCCATGGGTTCGACCAGGAAACCGGGGTTGGAAGCGAGAGCCAGCGCAACCATGGCAAGGCGGTGGCAGGGAGAGGCAACGGGCTGCGCCTTTTTCAACGGTTGGCGGTTGCAGGGCACAAAGAGGACGCGATCGAGACATAACTCACGCTGAGCCTCTCCAGCCATGTGGAGGTGGCCCAGGTGCGGAGGATCGAAGGTGCCGCCCAGAAGACCGATCTTCAAGCTTCCTCCTCCAGGTAATCCCACGCCTTGCCGAGCAGACCCTTCAGGCCCTGGTGGGTAACCGAAGAAATGCGGTAATAGATAAGTCCCATCTCCCGCGTATAGCGGGACAATTCCCCTTCGCCGGCGGCGTCGGAGGCGACATCGGTTTTGGTCCCCACGATGATGACCGGCTTTGATGAAAGCCCGGACCCGTAAGACTCAAGCTCCGTCTGGATGGTTTTGAAGCGCTCCAGTGGAGTGGAGGTAGAGTCGGAGAGGTCAACGAGGTGCAGAAGGACCCGGGTGCGCTCCACGTGTTTCAGGAAACGGTCTCCCAGGCCGTGGCCCAGATGGGCGTCCTTAATCAACCCTGGAATGTCGGCCACGACGAAGGACCGGTGCCTGCTCCACTCTACGACGCCGAGTATCGGCCTGAGAGTTGTAAAAGGATAATCGGCGATCTTGGGCCTCGCCTTGGTCACCGTAGAGAGAAAGGTGGACTTTCCGGCGTTGGGCAGGCCGACAAGTCCCACGTCGGCGAGGAGCTTCAACTCCAACCGCAGCCACCTGGATTCCGCGTCGCCGCCCGGCTGAGCCATTCTTGGCGCCTGGTTTGTCGAACTCTTGAAGTGTGCGTTCCCGTGGCCGGCTATCCCGCCCTTCGCCGCCACGAATCGCTGTTCGGCTTCGACGAGGTCGCATAGAAGCGTTCCATCTCTATCATCGTATACAACCGTACCCGGGGGCACCGGAACGATGACGTTCTTACCCTTCTTGCCGGTTTTGAGACAGCCCTGCCCGGGAGCGCCGTCAGGAGCCGTGAACCGTCGCTTGTACTTGAATGAGATCAAGGTCCGAACCCCCGGCACGGCAACGAGGATTACGCTCCCCCCTTTTCCTCCGTCACCGCCGTTCGGGCCGCCCCTGGGAATGTACTTTTCATGCCTGAAACCGACACACCCGGCACCCCCATGGCCACCACACACGCTGATTTTGGCTGAGTCCAGAAACATCTGTTGGCAATCAGGGGGAGACGATGTCTACGAAAACCCCTAACCGCCCGCGGTGCCTGAAGGAAACTACGCCGTCGGAGAGGGCGAAGAGGGTGTCATCCTTGCCGCGGCCGACCTTGATGCCCGGCTTGAGGCGTGTTCCCCGTTGCCTGACAAGAATCGTCCCGGCGTTTACCCGCTCCCCACCGAAGCGCTTCATGCCCAAGCGCTGGGCGTTGCTGTCCCTGCCGTTCCGCGAGCTGCCCTGGCCTTTCTTATGCGCCATGAGAAACTCCCATTCAACTTTGCTCAATCTTCAGGATTTCGACCTTGTTGTAAGGTTGGCGATGGCCGTACAGTTTCCTGTACTGCTTGCGCCGCTTCTTGTGAAAAACCAATACCTTCCGGTATTTGCCTTCGCCAAGAACCTTGGCCGAAACCTTGAAAGAGCCGGATTCCTTGCCGGTCCATACGCTGTCGCCGTCGGCCACGAGGAGGGGTGTAAAACTCACCTCCGCACCCGTTTCGACGCCCAGGAGTTCCAGCTTCAATGTGTCTCCGGCGGAAACCTTGTGTTGTTTGCCGCCGCTTTTTATAATCGCGTACATTAGATCCTCCACCGCATGAACTTTAAATATACGCTTACATCCGCTCCCTGTCAAATATGATATTTCCCCCTGATTCCGCGATAGGAACTGGTTGTCAGGCATAGGAATACCTTGTAGGATATGGTGAAATACTGGTTGTCGAAAAGAGTTTGCGATTTACCTGCAAAGTGAGATGATGATACGAAAAAACGTTCTACCCTTCAATTTGACCATCACGAAAGAAACGTTGATCTCTTTCTCCGGACCAACCCGCTCGTCATTCCCGCACCCCTCTTCGTCCTTCCCGCGAAAGCGGGAATCCACACCGGATCCCCGGTGTCCCGGGGATGACGGGAAAGTGGGTTCGCCATTCCCATGCCGCTCTAACCGCTCGTAACCTCAGCCAACCCCTTCGATGCCGCTTCCAATGCTCCGCCGGGGCACTTCTTTCACAACCATCGCGGGATTGGGGGGAATGGTCATCCTTGACGCAAGGGCGGCGCTATAGTATCGTTTTATCATGGTGTGTTTCAGGAGAAGAATACGGGAAGTCTTGCAAGCCGACTCACTCCACCGGCGTGTTCTCTTGACGCTCGTCGCTGTTCTTGGTCCAATGTTCCTTGTGAATCCGCTATTTGGTGCCGCTGGTAACCCACCTTCCGCCCAGGTGCTCGGCAGCCATGTAACAAAGAGACTCAAGGTTTTTCTAGACCGGTTCGCCCACTTTGCCCCAGGAAGGCGAATCAAGTTTCACTGGGACGGAAGCCCATGTCCAACGGGCTTCATGCTTATACGTTACTCGGTAACATCGTCAACACCCGCTTTTGACCAAACGTCGGCTCTTCTGCTGAGCGACGACTTCTCGTCGGTCTTTATAGGGCATGCCATCTCCCTGGCGGACAACCCCGTAAACATTAAGGATGCCCGTGGTCCGGAGAAACTTTCCAGCTATTTCTCGCATAAGGCCGGAGGCAACATGAAGGTCTCGTGGGATAACAGACCTGGTCCGGGTGGTGCGTTCCCTGCAAAGATATTGGTCGAGTCTCCGGTGGGCAACGTGGAAACCCCCGGCGCTGTGTCTGAAGATGGGAAATGGTTTTTGTTCGGAACCTTTTTCCCGCTGGACCGGGATCCACGATGTGAGCGGATGAGCCGCCTCGCCCTGGAGGGACGTGTTGCTTTGGGGCCGCCGGATGCTCCGGTTACCTTAGTGGAGCTATCGGATTTTCAGTGTTCCAGCTGTGCCGAACTTCAGCCGGTCTTGGACGCACTGCTTTTAAAATATGCCTCTAAGATTCGGCTCGTTCGCGTGGATCTGCCTCAGTGGCGAGTGCACGATTGGGCGATGAAGGCTGCGGAATGGAGCCGCTGCGTCGGACAAATTTCGCCCGGGGCTTATTGGAGCTTCACAAAAGCGGTTTTCTTACGTCAGCCGGACATGACTTCCGCCAATTTTAAAAGTATGATGAACCCGGTGATTCAAGAGCTGGGGCTAAAACTGCGGGGCTTCGACGAATGCCGCAGCAGAAAGTCCGCAAGAGAAGCGGTACTCGAAGATCTCAAACGAGTGGCTTCTACAGGCCTTTCCGGCACTCCTACCATACTTGTGAACGGCGTGCTCCTGGACACAGGTGTTGAGAAGGTACTGGAGCCCGCCATCGTCCAGGCGCTAAAAGCGAAGCCACCTTGTGCGGACAACAGCGCACCGCGATGAATATGACCCATCCGGAGTAACCCTTCTTCACTCCCGACGGCAGTTTGTTTCGCGTATCTTCAAAATACCCGCGGTTGCTCAAATCCGGCCGGAACGACGGACGGGAGGGCAGGCTCGCCCTCACCAACTTACCATCGGCATGACCCCAATTTGGGCCATCCTCGAATCAGGTTAAAAAAGGCCAAACGCGAGGCGGCGGCCCCTGGGGGCCGCCGCATTATCTCATGGATGATCTAACCTTTGGGGGTTCGATGGGGTTCTGCTTTCCCCGTGACCCTTCTTTATGGACAGGTAGTCGCCGTGGTATCCTTTGTTGTGGCCGTCGTACAAAGCCCTGTATCGCCGCTCAACACGCGCTCGTTCCCGGTGGAGTTGTTTCCCTCTCGGCCGAACTTGGAACCATCAACGCCGACTATCACGCTGAAGTAGCACTGGCCGGCAGCCGGGGTCGGCGAGATTTGGTTCGTCGCGCCCCCGGTGTTCCCAAGGCCGCAGTCCGCGCTCGTCACGGTGCCGTTGGTTACTCCCGCGTTCATGCTCAGGCTTGAGACGTCGCCCCACAGGACCATGTAGTTGCCCGCGGTGCAGGAGGTGCTGTCCCACGTGAAATCAACGTTGCCCGGAGTTGTTGTATTTGCCGTAACCGTGAAGGGCGTTCCGGGGATGTCCCCGTTGTTGGGAACCGGCGGAGGAGCCGTGCTGGGGCATCCCGGCAAACTGGTATTGCGAGTCGTTTCGCACTCAAGGGTTTGCAGCAGGCCGGTAATGACGACGTTGTCAACGCCTAAACCCGAGGTGGCGTTGTACCCGGCCAGATTAAGCGTAGCCGCCCTCCAGCGGAACTGGATGGTGTCGTTGACGGCTGTCGTCACGGACGCTGCGTTGGTCGTCAGCCAAACTTGCGGTGTTGTATTCCACCAGACGTTGTCCAAGGGTGCGGTGTCATTAAAGGACAGGCAGTAAGCATCGGCTGTATTATTAAGCGCCACCTGGGCCGGAGTCGTGAAATCGAGGTTTGTCCAAGCCCCTCCATTCAGGCTGTACTGCACCTTAGCCCCTTGATAGGCCGATGTCTGACCGTCCGAGAACTCGTAGGCAACGTCGAACTTGAGCGTCACAGCCGTCCCGCCGGCAGTAAGAACCGGGCTGTAAAGGGTGGAAGAATCAGGTGCGCTCAATCCAGCGGCGCCGCTGGTGGTGAAGGTTCCGCCGGTTCCGAGCCACGCCCCGTAGGCGCCGTTTCCAGCGGCGTGGCCGTCGGGCCTGTACTTGAAGTTGTTGGTATAGGCGCTAGTCAAGCACGTTGTCGAACCCTCATCGTTGGCCGAAACGCCCGTAACCCAGTTTGGATCGGTGCTGAAGGTCTGCGTTAAAGTGTAGGTAACGCCGCCGGTGGTGCCGTCGAGGTCGAGGGGAATCTGGAAGGTCTGCAGCGTCGATGAACCGGCGAAGTTGTCGCCGGTTATGAGGACCGTGAAGGTCGCAATTGGCGGGTTCTGCCAGTCCGTACACTGGACGGAAGGGGCCACGTGGAAGGTGAAGGTGTCGGAGACAGGGTTCGTAGCTATCGCGCCGGCGGCGACGGTGCCGTAAGCGGCGGTGTTGTCGATTATGCAGTCGATGTTGGGTGAAACGGTGGCTATGGTTACGTTAGCGTTGGTGAGGGCCGCGGACATGTTGTTCTTGATGGTGATGTTCATAACCACCGTTTCGTTGTTGTCGGCGTAACCGTCGTTGTCGCCGTTGTCGGAAACCTGAGCGTGTGAGAGGTATACCACGTCGCCGCCGTTGTTTGCCACGGCGGCGGTGGACGTGCTGGTGCCGGCCGGGTTGGCGTCGGTGTAGGTGGCCGTCATAGTGTCGTTAGGCGTAACGAAGAGCGTGCCGTTGTTGGCGCCCACGCCGGCGTTTGTGGCCAATATAAGGTTGCCGGAGAAGTAGGGCCCCGTACCAGTGAGGGTGACGTCCTCGCTGTCGCCGGTACCCGCGCTGGTCACGGTTACCGTAAGGGGCGAGGTGGCGTTGCCGTCGGTAACGCTTATTACCGCGGTTCCGCTGCCGGAGAAAGTGTAGGAGTAGCGGTCGAAGGCCACAACTCCTATCTGGCCGCTGCTGGGACAGGATGCGGTGGTTTGGGCGGTGGCGTAGTACTCGTCGTAGGCCAGTTCGTCGTCGTCCAGCGCGATATCCTTGTTGTTCGTCCCTGAGGTGTCGAGATCGGCGTGCTCGTGGCCGTATGCGAACCAAGTGCCGGTTTTAGCCAGACCGGTCACGCTAGAACCGAAGGTGATCAGCAACTGGTTCGGGGCCGGAGTGGCCGCGCCGGGATCGTCCGGCGTGCCCGTGTTGGCGGTCTCCCAATTCCAAGCACTGACGTAATCGAAAATGTTCTGGTAGTAGTAGGCTAGGGAGATGGGGAAGGCGGCTACCTGGTCGCCCGTGGGCCAGGTTGAACTGTCCCACTGGTCGTTGTAGAAGGCGCCCCACACACCGCTGGTGTTTGTGCTTCCAACGATCTCGGAAGTGTGGTAGAAGCTGTGCCACTTCCACGTATACTTGTAGGGCTGCCCGTTGGGCGCGGCACCGGTAAGGGCAGGCTGGAAGTTCCAAGTCAGGACGGAGTCGGCGCCACCGGCGAAGTTGCCGTATCTCCCCGTATTGGGACTCGTCAAGGCGGCGCCTGTGTTCCCGGCGGCGCTGGAGCAGAACCCGTCCGTGCGGTCCTCACCACCCGCGGTTGTGTTGCCGTTCCACGGGTTGGCCACGGCCGCGGCTCCGGTGAAACCGTTGGTGGTAAGTACGAGATCCTGACCGCCGCTCAGGCCGGTATTGAAGGGGTGGCACTCGTACTCGCGGACTATCGTGTCGTTCGCCTGGAGGAGCTGGACCTGCGTGAGGGTGACGGGCGTGGTGTAGCCGTCCGCCGGAGAGGTGATCGCGAAGTTCATGTTCACGCTGGTTAGCCCCGGGGTGCCGACTTTGGTGTAAACCTGGAAGGCGGCGCCGGTCAGGCTGCCCACCGGGACGGCACCGACATAGACGGGGTTGTTGAACACCTGCATGTCGGAGGCGCCCGCCCCGCTGAAGCTGAGGGAAACGTAAACGTCGCTCAAGGCAACACCGGTAAGGTTGTTGAAGCCGACGGTGTAAGTGTTGTACTCGTCGGCGTCCATGTACTGGTCGTAGTACTCGTTTACCCAATTGTTGACGGAGGGATCCGCGGGAGTGTTGTCGCAGCCGCCGTCAATGGTGAACCCGCCGTCGCTCACTTTTATCTGGCAGTCGATGGTAGCCGAGGTGGTGTGCGAGGTGCCTCCGCCGTCCACGTACGTGGCCGTAATGCTGCCGCCGTCCTGTACTATGAGACCGCTGTTGGCGATAATGGAGCCGGTGAAGACGCCGTTGGAGCCCGTGCAGCTCACAATCTGGGTGTCGATTGTTGTCCCGCCGCTATTTTTGCTCGTCATGGTGACGCTGACGGGCGAGGTGGCTGAGGCGTCGTTGACGGTGATGTTGATCGTGCTGGAACAGCCATACACTCCCTTGTCGAGCGCAACCTGTGTAACGGCCTGGCTGGCGACGTCGCCGGAAGCGACGAGGGAGAAGTTCATCCCGCCGGGATCGCTGTAGCCTATGACGTCCACCTGGACGGTACCCGAGGCCGGCAGGCCGTGGGCCGCATCAAGGAAGACGCCCTCGGTGTTGTTCGTGTGGTCGCGTGTAGTGGTGGAAGCGGTGCTCCACCCACCCGAGAAGTTGTTGCCCCAATAAACGTTCGAGCCGATTGTCACCTTCAGGTCGCAGTCCTTAACGAGAGCGTTTCCAGCGGCGTCGTAGTAGTCCATCATGATGCGTAGCGGCATTGAGTTGCCGTTGATGGTGTAGTAGAAGGTCTTTGTCGCCGCATCTCCCAGCGCGACGCGGTTTTGAACCCAAAGATACGGCGCCCCGGAGCCGATGCGAAGAACGGACGGCAGATTGACCTGACCGTAGCCCTGGTCGCTGCTGTATCGAGGGGCAACCGCAATGGTGGTTGTAGGGTAGGCCGTTGTGTTGAGGGGCTCGCCCGAAGCCAGGATTACGGCCTTGACCAGCGAACCCGAAGGGGTAATGGCATCGGCGGGGGTGGCGATACCCGAAGGGTAAAAGCCCGAAAGAAAGTAGTCGCGCACTATGGCGGCTAACCCGGCAATGTCGGGGGCTGAGAAGGAGGTTCCGCCCCAACCGCCCGCATTGATGTAGTCTATGTAAGGGGTTTTCGTGGTATCGGTTTGGCACATAGCGTGGGGGCGATCATATGCCATCGTCTCGCCGCCCACGGCTGAAGTGGCGTAGAAGTAGGAACAGATATCCGGCTTGACGCGGAGAGACGTACTAACGGGGCCGCGGCCGGAACCGGCGTCGGTGCTGGCGCAGGCAGCGGTGCCGTCCCAGTCGCAGTCCTCGAAGAGATCATAGGGGTTGGCCTCGTCCGTGCCGCCGACGCAGATGCCGTTTTTGGCCGTGGAGGGGGAGCCGATCGTGCCGGCGCCTAGCTGGCCGCTGTCCCCGGACGCTATCGTTACCACCATGTTGGGATTGGCGAAGAGCGCCGCGTCAAGGTCGCCGGCCTCGGTATCATAGGTCGGGCTGGAAGTGCCCCACGAATCGTTCTGGATATAAGAGTTATAGTTGTTTTTGGCATCGGTAAGGGAGGGACCAAGGTCCGTGGGGGGATTGATACCACTGGCAGTGCCTATATCCTCGAAGTATATCTTTGCCCCCCTGGCGATGCCGTTATCCCAGTTCTCGTTGGGGGTGTCCGTTGTATCGGGGTTGGTGGTCATACTGGAGATATCGCCCGCGACGTGCTGACTGGTCATGGTGCCGTGACCATCCAATGCCACGCAGACATCGCCGCCGTAGACGCTGTAGCCTACGACCTTGCGGTGGGAGAGGCCCAAGGTTCCAACATTTACGGTGTCTTGGGAAAAATGGTACATCTCTGTGTTGAGGCCGCTGTCCATCATGGTGACTACCTGAGCCGTGCCGCTCTTGCTGCCGTCCAGTCCCACGTTCCACAGCTTCCAGCCCGTCAGCTTATTCGTGGTGTATACGTTGTTGTTCTGCAGCAGCATGGGAATGGCCGCCGGGGAAGTGGAGGAGGCCATGAGGTGGGGATAGGCGTGCTCCAGGATGAACTTAACGCCGGGAATCTTGGCTATGGACATAATTTTATCCGGCGCCGAGCGCGCGAGGATGGTCGTAAGGTTCTTATCGAAGGCGGACGTTATGACGTCCTTGGGCGAGGGATATATGCCGAGTCCGCCCAGGGCGCTGAGCACTTCCTTTATATCAGCGCCGGCGTGGAGCTGGACCTCGAAGAGCCACGGCTTCGGCATACCCGTAGCACTGTCGTACAGTTTCCCGGGAGGAATCTTCGTGTAGCCGATCCGTGGGCTAATCTTGTAGGCAGGCTGATAATCTCCCACGTAGGTCACGAAGGACAAGGATTTTACGGCGCCAAAATCGCTGGATGGGATCTTGGCGATGTAAGTGTTGATGTTCAGGTATTCACCGAGAACGGCTCCCGCCGCCTTAAGGGCATCAACTTCCTTGCCCGTGCGCGTACGTCCTTCAATCTTCACGAGGTAGTAGCCATACTGCGCGTTTAATTGGGAGCCCGGTTTGAGGAGGAGGCCCGCCGGAACGTTCTGTAGGCTGGCTTTCGGCGTTCGGGTATCCAGCATGAGTATGCCGTTTACGTTGATCTCCGCGGTGTCCATGGTGTCAACGCGCGATGCCATAAAGGTGTAGGGCGCCTCTACGTTGGGGTAGGGCCACCACTTTCTGCCCCTCTGGACCCAAGTGCTGACTTCATTGCCCCCCAGGAGGCGAGGCAGGGCCGGGTTCGACGCCATTTCTTCAGGAGGCACCCAGTTGCCCGCGGCGTTCGTGAAGGACTTGATGGCCGAATTCGGGGTTGTCGGTGTCCGCCCTTGTCCGCCGGCGGCCAGCACCGGCAGGGACAGCATGAGGAACGCCGCCAATAAAACACTGATTCTTCCGACGATTCGCCTTTTCTTCATCTTAAACTACCTCCTACGCTATATATCAGGGGCGGCCCACCGTGGCCGCCCGTGGGAGGGCAGGGACGCCCTCCCCTATTATCAAGGGACACACCAATAAACTTCCGTTTGTATCGGCTTGAAAACAATGGCAAATAAGCGCCCTCTCCTCCCACTCTTTTGATTCACGCTGTGAACCGGGTTCCCGGTAACGCAACGCTTCACCTAAATCAATATAGGGCGCCTTTGTCGCTTTGTCAAGTCCCACGCCAAATTTCCGCGATGGCTGCCGTGTCGCGGCCATAGAAAAACCTCCTCGGGAGGCGTCGTGCCCGTCGTACAGCTACGTTTGCGGAATATTGAGAATCCTGAATTGCAGCCCGGGCAACCAAGAGGAGAACCCCGTTCTCAGCCTGCCCCGTTTTCATCCAACTAAGTTTACACTAATCTTCCCATCCGGTTACCGCCCAAACCGAGGACAGAGAGTGGTGGAGTCCGGCTGATTTGGGGTTCCGGATCACGGGCAAACCGGTAATACTCCCACCTCGTATAATAAGTTGAGTGGTAACATAATCAAGGAAGGAGAATGGAGGTGGATCACATGGAGGGCGGGCGATGATAAAGGGGAGAAGAACGGCCAAAACCTTCCTCTATACGGTCGCTGCCTCCTTGGTCATGTGCCTCATCGGGTGCGTGTCCAAAAGGCCAGGCAAAACGATAGTTACGGTCGACCAATTACTATCAAGAGCCGCCGCGGTAAATATTAAGTTGGAAAACCCCTTTGCCCTCGACGCCGAAATGAAGGCCGACGTTGCAAAGGGGGTGGGGTTTCAAGGCACTCCGCTTGAACGCATCCACAGGCTCATCCGGTACTTGAACAATACTAAAGGAATCCACTTTGCTTACGCCTCCAACAAATCCCTGACCGCACGCCAAGCCTACCGGGCCCGGAAGGGCGATTGTCTTGCCTACACGAACCTTTTCCTCGGCATGGCGCGGTACCTGAAGCTGCCCGTTTACTTCGTCCACGTTGACGCAAATCCCCACTTTTACGAAAGAAGAGGCGTCTTCTTCGTCTCCTCCCACATGGCTGTGGGGTACAGCGGCGCTACCGTCGGAATGGTCAAGAACCCCTACGACGTAATCATCGACTTTACCCGGGCCTCGTCCAATTTCAACCTCGTATTTTACAGGCCCATTGACGACGCGTGGGCCGTCACTCTCTACTACAATAACGTCGCCGTGAATAACATCGTGAAGGGAAACTTGAATTACGCGGAAAAGTTGCTCCGTTTTCTCATTACTCAGAAACCGAATATCAAGGAACTCTACAACAACCTGGCCATAGTCATGATGCGTCTGGGACAGGGAAAGCAAGCGTTGCAACTATTGGAGAGAGGGATAAAGCGCTTCCCTTCCTACGAGCCTCTCTACACCAACGTCGTTCTGACGGCTCGGAACCTGGGTGAACCAAAGCAGGCAAAGAAATACGCCGCAATAGGCAACAAGGTAGCCAAACAGGATCCTTTTTTTGTCTTCAACCGGGGCGTTGATGAGTTCAGCAGCGGTGCGTTGGGTGCTGCCGTTAAGGACTTCCGGAGGGCGCTGAGGGAAAACCGGCGGAACCCCGTCCTGTACGCCTGGCTTGCGAGGGCCTGCCTGGCCGCGGGCAGGAATACGGAAGGAATTGACGCCTTCAAGAGAGCGCAAAAGTTGGCGCCGCGCAATGCAATGCTCGACGAGTTGAGGGCGAAATATCCGGTTCTCAAAACAGTGCCGCGCATCTAATGCCATTCCCACAATTAAGCTCACCGGAAAGAGGCCAGGGGGACAAGACAAGGTATTTGACCATAATTCACCACCTGCACCGGGATTCGCCTGCCTGCCGCGTTGCACGCAAGCGCTGCGCAGGCAGGGCTTGTCCGGAATCTGA
>CAZIBS010000010.1:0-26372 GCA_964537405.1 uncultured Thermoanaerobaculia bacterium
AGGACTGGGCCTATTCGAACGGGCAGTCCACCAGGGACGGCCGGAGCCTCGTTGCGAACATCCTTTCGTGGGCGAAGAATCCCGCCGGGACGATACCAACTACGAACCTTTCCTCGGGCGGGACGGCCTCGTCCGTTTCACTTACCCTGCACGTGCGCAATCTTTCGGACGCCGCGGCCGATAGCATGGACGTCGTCGTGATGACGCCGGACAGGCAGTCTATGGCGGCCGAAGCCACCATCCCTGTGAGCCTGGCCGGTCATTCGGAGGCGGACGTACCCGTGACGCTGGATTTGTCCACCTACTTCGGACATGGATCGCCGCAGTACGGAATCCTCCACGCCGACTACGTTCTTTACGCCGCGGACGCCGTCACCGCAGAAGAAGAGGTTATCCAGCCGCAGGGGGAAACGGATACGGGGCGCTTCGTCGTCGAGAAGCCGGGGGCGGGAAGGCAAGGAATCACGCAGACCGTGTTCTCCACGTCGACGGATGACGTCGCGACGGATCCGGCGAAGACGGTCCACGTTCACATTGAAGACCACACGGGTACGGCGCGGACGATGCACCTGTGGACCTGCGTCCCTCATGGGAACGGGATTCTGCTGGACACGATCGAACTGCCGGCGGACGGGGTAATGGACGTGGATTACGTGATGGACATGAGCAGGGTGGGTTACTATAAGTTTTACCTCACCGATCCCGTCTACGGATCTGGCAGTCCAGGATGGCTAGGATGGCTACAAAGTTGGAGCTATATGTGGGGCTACGATCCATGGAAAATGGCCGCGGAGGGTTGCGTCTGCATACTCGACAACGAGTGGCGCTACGCAACGCAACGCTTCGTTACCGTCTCGCCAGTAAGCGGCCTCGCGGATTCCTATGAACCCGTAGATACCGTAACCGGCTCGATAACCCTCAAAAATCCGGGGAACGCGGCCGAGGATCTGACGGTGGCCTTTTCACTCGTGGCGGGGGGGGAGTCCTCGACGCAGAATCAAACGGTTCACCTCGAAGCCGGGGCGTCTCAGGATGCGGCCTTTTCACTGAATCTACCCGGCCCGGTGACTTACTACACCAGCGCTACCATAAGCGCAGCGGTTTCGCTCAACCGGAACCTTATAAGCGGAACGTCCTCCAGGATAGCGGTACGGTCCTGGTTGCCGAACCTTGTCCTCACGCCGGCGTGGCCTGCGTCGCCCACGTTGTCTTCCCTCGCTTCAGATCCTCTGGTGGTCCACGTACTGAACCAAGCCGGAGAGCATACGTTCCCCATCGTGGGTTGCAGCCTCAAAGCGACGGTGTGGGAAGTGGTGGGTGGTGTGGTTTCCACTACGCCGGTCGATATGGAGAGCGTTCCCCTTCCCGACCTTCAGGCCGGAGAGGCCGCCGACGTCAATATCCAATGGACGCGGTGGCAACCAGTCCCGGGGAAAAATTATTCCGTCCAAGTCAAGATAGAGTATCCCGATTGGCCCGGCAGCAGCGGGTATGCTGCCAGGACGTTCAAGGTTGCTCTGCCCAGCTTTCAATGGGAAGCGGTAAAGGTGAGACCGGGTGATGCAAACGTGACACTGGAGGTTCCCTTTGTCAACAGGGGTAACCTTGCCTGGAACGGACAGCTCGCGTGGGATTGCCCCGTCCTCGGGGTATCAGTTACGAAAGACGCGGTTATTCCACCAAACGGGAGCGGTTCATTAACCCTGGAAACTGCGCGACCGGACGGCCTTGCGCCCGGTGACTATCATTATACCGCTACCTTCACGGGGCCGGGCCTGCCGGCGCCTCTGGTCTCCCGGGACAGCATTGGCGTTTCAGCGCCCGTTTTGCGCCTGTCCTGGCCGCAGACGTCCCCGCAGATACGGCACGACCTGGACGCGACTCTCCCGGTTGCCGTTGAATTGATAGGAGCTGCGTCACCCCTTGCCGGAACGGTGGACGCGGTCATGAGTTGGGACGGCGGGTCGGCGCAAATTGCCGCTGCCCAGGCGGTGACGCTTGATCCGGTCCAGCCGTTGAATCTTAATCTTACCCTTCCCGTGACCCAGATGCCCGCTCCGGGACATTTCGACGTTCAGGTTACGCTCCACGTTACGCAGGGAAACATAACGAAGAGCTGGAACGCATCGTACGACCTGGGATACCCGGTCTATCAGGGCGGTTTTTCAACTTCGAGCGCCGCTCCGGGAGATGCCATAACAGGGGGAATTCAAAATACCGGGGCTTTTGAAGGAAATGCTCAGGTCTACTGGTCGCTGGTGGACTCGACCGATTGGCTGACGGCCGAAGACACGAAGAACGTAGCTGTCCCGGTCGGTGGAAGCGCGGCTATTGTAGAGACATTGCCTTCTCAGCTTCTTCCGGGGGAATATACGTGTAATCTCCTGGTCACGGATTCTACTACCGGAAACAAAGTGACATTCAGGAGAACCCTGGCCGTAACCGGTGACGCCCCGGTCGTCAGTTTTTCAACCGACAGTAGTGTATACGGTCCACAAGATCCCGTAACCGCTACGCTGCACGTGGATGACCCGGGCCGCATCCTGGATAACGGCAACGGATACCTGGCAATACAGCGTTACGTGGGTATGGGGAGCGGCAGCCAGGGCGGAGGCCCCATGGGCGCTTCCTGGAACACGCCCATGCTCGACGGAACCGGAAACTATTACGTAGATCCGAGCGAATGGTTCGTAGACAGCACGCTCGGAAGGGGAGCATACGTAGAGGATGTGGGCGTGGAACAACCTGAAAGCAACATTCCGCAGGTAGCCGCGGACGTGAACGGCGACGGTATCGCAGATAGAATCGCTTTAGTCGGCGACACCCTCAGAATCGTTTCAGAAGGCGATTTAAGCAACATGAACCCGGCCTATCCATCTATAAAACAAGGCGTCTTGAAGCGCCCGCTTCGCCACAACCGGCCGTTAAACCGTTTTTCCAGCGGAAAAAGGAAGGCTGGAAAGAAGACTTCCGGTACGAACCCGGGTCGGAAAAAGGCCGCGGCCGTCACGGTGGGGTCAAAACAGACAAAGGCATCTTTCGACTCCTGGCTTACTTTCCCTGTGAGCGGAACCTGGGGCCGGGCGGGAGATTCCTGGGACACCGCCTTCCTTCTCGGCGTAAGAGACGACGGGGAAGGGAGCGCGAACCCGCTGGTTCTGGGGATGTACTCATCGAGCACACAAACGGCCTCGGTGCTCCTGGTCCGACTCGATGGTACTCTGGTCTGGCGCCGCGATTTCCCGGCGCCGTTCTCTGTGCCGTGCCAATACGGGTGCGACACCGATTCGGCCGTAGGGCCCGCCTTCGCGGACCTTGACGGAGACGGCGTGAAGGACGTGCTCTTCAGCAACGACGACGGCGTCTACGCCCTCGACGGCAGGACGGGAAACCTGCTGTGGGACACCGTGTCAAAAGTTGGCGGCGGCATTGTAAAGGCCTGGAGGCTCGGAAATAGCTTGCAGGGTTACAGGATATGGGTTGCGTATTCGACTTCTTCTTCAAGCTTTAATGCTCAAAATCTGCTCTTGCTGGATGCGTCCGGAAATGAAATCTATACGGCGGTACCACCGGGAGAGATCGATGCGGATTGCTTCACCGTCGGAGACATCAACGGCGACGGAAACGACGAGGCGATAATCACGCAAGGCTGGCAGGGCGACTGGCCGGCGCTCCAGGTATTCTCTATTGACGGTCCCACACCCGTCCTCACGTCATTCGTCCCGAGGGGCGACGCGGCAATGGTCGACCTGAGGGGAGATGGGAAGAAGGAGGCGATTTTTGCGGAAAACCCCACCCCGGGCAACCCCGAAACCGTGACGGTTAAGGCGGTGGATTTGTCAAACAACGGCGTGTTGTGGTCTACAACACTGCCTTCTGAGTTGGGGTTCAAGGAGGGGTGGCCTATTTTGTACCGAACATCCCCGGGGGAGCAAAAGCTCGTTTTCGTTGAAGTCCTGCAGCAAGAGAACATCGTATGGAATCAGGGCCAGGGTTACAGCCTGCGATTCGTCATGATGGACGCTTCCACCGGTGCAATAGAACAGGTTGTGGACGACGGCGGCATTCAGAGTTCAAGCAAGATCGTTCTCGGCGACTTTGACGGCGACGGTATAAGCGAATTCTACGCCGACGGTTTGCTGCTCGAAGACGGATGCGCCGATGGAGCAGGCGGCTACGGGCCGTGTGAAGAGTGGGAAACGGTCTGGGAAACGTGGGACACGCTTTCCGAGGGAGGAAGCGGCTCGCAGGACGTTTCCTACAATCCCGGCGTTATGGGCAAGGCCGGGACGTACAGAACGGTTGCCTACCTGTCTTCCGCCAACGACCAGGAAATTGACGCCGCCCCATACGGCTTTACGGTGGTCGATACGGACCTTGCCTTGACGTTTTCACCCGCGCCCGATACGGCCGTTCGCACCGATGAGCCTTTGAACGGTTCACTGACTCTGAAAAACAAGGGGACCGTTACGGAGCAGGCCGTGACTGTCACGGCGCTCGTTGACGGTCAGGCGTTTCTTACTCAGGATGTAGCTTCATTGGCTCCGGGTGAGGAACAGTCGTTTTCCTTCACCCTTCCCGCAGCTCCGGCGGGGAAACACCCGTTGGAAGCAAAGGTGGAACAGAACGGAACGGTAGTATGTGAAAATCATTCAGCCTATATTTCGGCCGAACCGGTAGCACGCGTGTCGGTTGACGCTCCCTCTTTCCACACGGAGGCGCCGTTCGACATTATCGTAACCGCTGAAAACGACGGAGACGTACCGGCGCACATTACACTGACCCCTTCGGACAATCCGGCGCAGGCCGTAACGCTGGACCTGGGGCTCTGGGAGGTAAAATCCGTAACGTTCACTAGGCAAACAACGGGCGATTACGCCGGAAACATCGTACTTTCCGGCGACGCGCAGAAAACGCTGGCGGTCAATGTTCCGTCCGCTTACCGGCTTTCCATGAGCGCGGGTGATACCGGTCCGCGGCAAACCGGCGTTATAGACCAACCAGTGCACATAAGCCAATCGGGGGCGATTCCCTACGACGGATCTCTTGTTGCTGCCGTGACCGAGGCGGACGGCTCTTCCACCACCGCGACGTTGCCCATACACGTTGATGCAGGCGGCGCCTCGGACGTGATCGTACCTTTATCCATCACTGTTCCGGGCACGGCGCACCTTGCACTCTCCGCTTCCCTGAGCAACGCGGTCCTTGAAAAGGACGTGGCCGTTTATCGCAACGGTATGGGTACGCTTGTCATAAATATTCCCTCCACGGTGGAGGAAGGGCTCCTGGAGTTGCCCTTCACGGTGCGGAACGGTTTGCCGGAGGAAGGAAGCTTTGCGGTTCAGTTGCTCTGGGACGGCGGAAGCGGAGCGGAAGAGGTTGCGGAGACGACGCTCCAGGCCGGAGCATCGCAGAGCGTCGAGGGCGCCCTTGCGGCAACGCTGCAACCGGGAGAAGGCACTATGCAGGTGCTCCTGAACGGTTCACCGGTTGCTTCGGGAACCGTGACGGTGGTCCCGAAAATCAGTGCGGAACTCTCTCTTACACCGGTCCGGCCCGCCGATGCGCTTCCTTCCGCAAAAGCTGAAGTCCACAACTCGGGCTTTGAAGCCATTGATGCCGTATTGCAAATCCAAAGCGACACCTTGACTTCAACCACGCTTCACATCGAGCCCGGAGAATCAATCTCAAGGGATATTTCATTCGATCCGGGCAACTTCGCCGGAAACGAAGCGGACGTAACGGCCAAGCTGATGTTGCCCGATAATACGGACATTACAAAAATCCTTTCCATTACGCTCGATCCCGCCGAAGTTTCCGTGACGCCGTCCTCATCACCCGAAGTCCTCATCCCGGGTCAGACGGGAATGCTTTCCTTCGATGCAACAAACGCCGGAGACCAGACGGCGAACCTGATTCTTTCCGTGAGCTTTCCGGACGGCGATATAGGGTACTTCGAGCAATCGCTTGACCTTGCCGGTCATGCATCATCTCCGATAGCGGTTTCTGTTTCACTGCCGCGGGACATCCCAAATGGAACGTCAAACGCCCACTGGGAGATTAGAAACAGCGACAATACATCAACGGTACTAGCCGAAGGCGACCTTCCGGTGGAAATATCGGGACCGACGATCCAGGCTTCGGCTTCGCTCGACGGAGTCGCGTACCAGGTCGGCGGCACCGCGAACCTCGTTGTCAACCTTTCGCTGGTTCCCGCGGGAAGTGATCCCAGGGACGTGAGGGTTCGGGCGCTCGCAGGAAAATACGAGGAAGAACGAGATGTGAGCGTTACGGGGGAACAAAGCGAAACTTTCTCAATCCCGGTAACCGAGGGAATGGACGGTATCGCGGTGGAGGTCATACAACCCGGAGGCAGAACTCTTTACATCAACAGGTTCCGCATCTATCCGTTGGAAACCGGTTTTACGATTTATCCCGATAAGAGCGTGTACCAGGCTGGGGAGAGCGTCACCGTGTCCGCCGCTCTGCCGTCCGCTGGCACGCTCCAATTGAATTTCATGAATCAGGACGCAACGCTGACCGGTTCGGGTACGATCTCTCACACCTTTGCGACGCCTTCCGACGCAGCGGAAGACAGCTACACGGTGACCTACAACTACACGCCCACGGATACGACCGTCTCTCCCGCATCCGGCGGGATAGCTGTTGACGTCCACGGTATCGTGGTAACGGGAGGGGAATCGCGCCTCGACAAAACCAGCTACGCTGCGAACGAAACCGTAACCGGCAAAATCGTTCTGTACAGCAACCTTTCCATGAGCGGAACGCTTAAGTTCTGGATCGTGGAGCCCGACGGCAGCTCCGCCTACGCGGGGGAGCAAGCGTGCTCCGTCACGACGCCGCACGCTCCCACTCGATTCCCTTTCTCATTGCCTTTCCAAACAACCTTGGCCGGCACTCACAGGGTCGTCTATTCGGTGGTGGGTCCTTCGGGGAGCACCTATCTTGGCGGTTCGTTGCCGTTCAGCGTCGGCAAGGGCGTTCTGCTCGGCGTGGCGACCACCCGGGCCGAATATCCCCGGGGAACTGAGTCGGTGTCGGTCGTCCTCCGGACCGCGGGGATTGGAGCGGCGATAGCTATCGTAAATCTGGATGGAAACACGGCGGCTCAAGACAGCGTAACGTTGAACGGAGTGGGGACCTTCACGTTGGGTCTCGGTTCCGTTGCACCGGGCGAGCATGACGTGAAAGCGACCCTTACCGACAGCCTCGGCCTGGTTTCGGTGGCGAGGTGCAAGTTCCTTTACGGGACGGCTTTCCCGGATCTCACCGGCTCCATAGGCGCCGGGTGCCGATCCGGCGACAGCATACCCGTCTTTATCGTGGTTGCGAATGGCGGGGCCGGTTCGGCGGGCGCGAGTACGGCATCGCTTTATGACGGAGATCCTCAGGCGGGAGGCGCGCTGATCGGCGCGGTGCCCGTACCTGCATTGACGCCGGGCGGCCAGTTCACTTCCAATTACGACTGGAACGTTGAGGGCGCCGAGGGACCTCACGAACTTTACTTTGTGGTGGACAGCGGGGGCGCTGTTTCCGAGTGGGACGAGGGCAACAACGCCTATCATACATTGGTGACCGTCAAGCCCGTGGCGGTTATAGACGTAACGCCGGCTGATAATAGTTGTTCGGCACAACCCATCGTGCCGTCAGCTCAGACCACTCCGGTGGGAATGCCCGTCCACGCAACGCTGGATGGAGCCCTCTATGAATGGGGTACGCCCATCGCGGACGAGGGCGACCACGAGCTGATCGTCTCCACGCTCAACAGTTGCGACGGCGTCGGCGCGAGAGTAACACTTCATTACACCATTGACGTTACCGCCCCCGTGGTCCGGATCAGCGGCGTGGAGGACGGCGGCGCTTACACCGGACAGGTCCAACCCACCTTCGAGGCCACGGATTCGAACCTTGCGGACACAACGGCACTGCTCAATGGATCGCCCTTTACCAGCGGTACGCCCATTACCGATTCCGGCGACTATACGCTGGTCGTCACCGCCACAGACTGCGCCGGCAACTCCGGCGAAGCCACCGTTCATTTCACCGTGATCGCGTTGCCGCCCTTCTTTTTGCAGGTGGCGTGGTTCGGCTGCAACAGCTTGAGCGTCAACGGACGGGTACAACTGTACGGCGTACAGTCCGTGGGCGGCCCCCGGGGCTTCGGCGGGCACGTAGCCTCCAACGGCTCCATCACTGTCGCCGGTTCCAATCTGATCAACGGCAACGCCACGCCCGGCCCGGGACGGGTCGTCACGATTAAGGGGAAAAGCGGCCAAGTCCTGGGCTCGACAACGCCGGCCGTCGCTCCGGTTCCCTGCAACATACAGAAAGCCGCCGACTGGCTGGCTTATGCCACGGACCACAACGACAACGGCCTAATCCCATCGCAGTACCTGGATCGGCAAGGCAACTTCAAGCTGAATGGAAGCAAGGTCTGCACCCTTCCTGAAGGAACCTATCTGGTTAAATCTTTCACCGTAAACGGGAGCGGCGGACTGGTGGTATCCGGCCCCGTTGTTTTTGTGGTAACCGGCTCAATTACCGTTAACGGTTCCTGCAAAGTTAACGAAGGCGGATTGCCGAAAAACCTTGTGCTGGTTTCCGCCTCGACGCGGGGGGTGAGATTGAACGGCGGCGCCAGTATCAGCCTGCGGGTCTTCGCGCCGGTGGCCCGAGTGACTATCAACGGGGACCTTACCGGGTACGGCAACCTCTGGGGCAAGACTCTGAAGGGCAATGGCTCAGTCGTCTGGAGCCGCGTGGAAGAACCTGAGCCCTAAGAACCCGGTACAGCCGGGATGATAACGGTCGGAGTGGCTGCTCAGGAACGGCATCCTGCCGCGGATTACCGTTGAGGTTGAGACGGATCCGGAAGCTTGCCTTGCCGGGAGGTGAATTGAATCGTACAATAGCCGTGGGAGGATGCCGTGTTCGTAGTTAAGATTGACAGCAGCGACTGCGAGGATAACCGTTTCTGCCTGGAGGTTTGTCCGGAAGATGTCTTCGAGGTGATCGGCAATTCGGTGGAGGTTGCCCATAACGAGAGTTGCACCGGGTGCTACCTTTGCCTCGAAAACTGCCCCACCGGTGCCATTACGATCGACTAAGACGTTCGATCAGTGACGAGGTGGCGTGGTCCTTGGGATCGCCGACGATGGCCACCCTTCCACCGTGGTTGAGGACGGTCTCGCGTTCCGGAACGTCCTCTTCGGTGTAATCCGTCCCCTTGCACTGCACATCCGGTTCGAGCGCCTCTATGAGTGGTCCGACCGTTGGTTCGTCGAAGATCGTAACGTAGTCGACGCACTCGAGGGAGGCCACTATCTCCGCACGGTCGCCTTCGGGCTGGATGGGGCGCCCCGGCCCCTTAAGCCTCCTCGTCGAAGCGTCCGAGTTTATCGCGACAAGGAGAATATCGGCCTCTGTCTTTGCGGCCTTGAGGTAACGGACGTGACCCACGTGCAAAAGGTCAAAGCAGCCGTTGGTGAGCGCAACGCTCTTCTTACGCACCGCTTTACCAAAACGGGCGACCAACTCCGTCCTGCCAAGCATCTTTTCCGTAAGCCACCGGGGGGGCGGCGGCGCCTTCGCGTTCACAACCTTCCCTCTCCCCACTCCTTTAGCACCCGGGCCAGCTCTTCCCGGCTTGTAGTTGCAGTTCCGTGCTTCTGAACAACGATGCCTCCCGCAACGTTGGCAACGTGGGCGGCCTCCACGAAGGTCGCCCCAGCGCACAAAGCCAGCACGAAGGTTGAGATAACGGTATCGCCGGCGCCCGTGACGTCCACGACCTGGCTCCCACCAACGATGGGCAGGTGAATAGGGGACTCACCCTTCTCAAAGAGGCTCATGCCTCTCTTGCCGCGAGTTACGAGGAGGGCTTTCATCTCAAGCCGCTTCCGCATGGCTTCGGCTTCGCTTTCGAAAAGATCTTTGTTTCCGAAGACGGGCCGTCCGCACGCGGCCTCGAACTCCTCCTCGTTGGGCGTTGCGGTTGTAAGACCACGGAAGGAGGCAAGACTGAAGCGGGAATCGAGTGCTGAAACCGGAACGCCGGGGGCGAGGTCCCGCGCGCCCGAAACTTCCACGAGGCCGTAACCGTAGTCGGAAAGTATCAACCCGTCAGCTCCCTTGATTGCGGGCGCGAGCGCTTCTTTGATACCGGCCCGGAGTTCGGCCGGGTAGGGATTTTCGTCGCCTGAATCTATCCTTACGAGCTGCTGTTTGACCCCGTGGAGCGCGCCGGCCAGCACGCGGGTCTTCGTCGGCGTGGCCCAACCCTCCAGGCGCTCTACGGCTGCACAGTCAACCCCCACGGCTTGAAGGAAGCGGATAATCTCTAACCCGTTCGGGTCTTTGCCCACTACGCCCACCGGAACGGCCTTAGCGCCGAGAGCAGCCAGGTTCCAAACGGTGTTTGCGGCGCAACCCGGCAGGAGGCGGTTTTCATCCAGGCGAACGATGGGAACCGGCGCCTCGCGCGAGACTCTCTGTACGGCGCCGTACCAAAAACGATCGAGCACCAGGTCTCCAACTACGACCACCCTGATTCCAGAGAAGGCCATCACTACTTCAACCAGCCTCGGCCATTTCTCTCGCATCTTCTCTCTCATGGCTCACCCTCGGGAGGCGCCTGGGCGCTCCTCCCGTAAAGATTCCTTTTCCAATATCCACTCTACCGCCTGGGCGGCGTCCCGGGCCAGGAAGTCCGGTTCCGACCTCCATTCCCCGCGCTGGTAAGTATACTCGCCAAGGCCGTAGCCGGTCAGGACCATGACTCCCCCGGCACCTACCGAGTGGGCGAAGGCCACGTCGCTGATCTTGTCTCCGACCACGTAGCAGCGGGAAAGTTCAAGGTCGAAGGCCGCCGCGCCCTTCTCCAGCATCCCCGGTTTTGGCTTGCGGCAGTTGCAATCCCTGCGGTAGTGCGGCTCGCCGACGTCCGGATGGTGCGGACAGTAGTAGATTGCGTCAAGGTGGGCACCGAGCGCTCCAAGGAGACTCTTCAGGCGGTCGTGCACCTCTCCGACAAGCTCCTCCCGGAAGTAGCCCCTCGCCACCCCGGCCTGATTCGTGACGAGGATCGCTGGAACACCGGCCTGGTTAAGGTCACGTAGGGCTTCCGCGGCGCCTGGGAGCAGCGCAAGCCTGCCGGGGTGGTTTACGTAGCCCACCTCCTCGGTCAGGGTCCCGTCCCTGTCAAAGAAGACTCCCCATCCGGTTCCGCCCACCGTCACGCTTCTCACTCCTCCTCCGGCCTGGTTCTCCAGCGCCTGTGCATCCAAAACCAAGCACCGGGCTCCGCCCTGACGGCTTCTTCCAGCCTGCCGGTGGCCTGCGCCGTTAGTTCAAGGGCGGCGAGTTCGTGGTCGGAGCCGGTGGTGGGCTCCAGTGGCGGGCCGTAGACGATCCGGTAGCGGCCATCCTTCCCGGGATATGCGAAGACCGGCAGGACCGGCACTCCCATGCGCGTGGCCAGGACGCCGAGGGTGGGCGTCGTCGCCGCCGGGCGGCCGAAGAAGGGAACGAAGAGCCTACCATCCTCGCCGAAGTTCTGGTCGATTACGAAGGCTATGCCCTTCCCGGCCTTCAGCCCCTTGACGATCGCTCTAACGGCGTTGCGCTTGTGAATGACGGAGTTGCCCGTGCATTCCCTAAGCCTGGCGAAATAGGCTTCGAGGCGTGGATTGTCAAGGGGCCTCGTTACCATCCACAGGGGGTAGCCAAGCGCTCCCTGGAGGTGCGCGATGCGCTCCCAGTTTCCGAAGTGGCCGGAGACGAGGAAGTAGCCTTTTTTTCCCCCCGCCGCCTTCTGTAGGTAGGCCCAGCCTTCTATTTTCGTTTTTGGCAGTATGCGCCTGACATCAGGACGCTGCATGAGAATCTCAACGAGCAACCTTCCAAGGTGCTCGTAGGCGCCCTTGGCGATCCCGTCCCGGAACCCTTTTCCCTCTTCGGGGTAGGCGGCCTCCAGGTTCTTGACGGCTGTGCTTCTGTGACGCCTGTCCAGTCTGTAGACCATCCGGCCGATGAGGAGTCCAAGCCGCCTTTTTCCCCGTCCGGGGAGCAACAAAAGCAGCAACGACGTAAAGCGTACGACTTCGTACTCCGCTACCCGGCGCAATTCCCTTCTAAAGCCCAAAGCGCTTCTCCAGTACTTCTCTTACCCTTCCAAAAACCTCGGAAATACTTCCCTTCGCCGGAATCGTGACGATTCTCCCCGGGTACTCGGCGGCAAGCGCCTTGTAACCCCTGGCCACCTTATCATGGAAGTCGGCCGGCTCGGCCTCGAAACGCCCTTCTCCCGTCGCGGCGGCGTTATTGCGTTCAAGGGCTCGACCAAGCCCCTCCGCAACGGGTAGCTCCAGAAGAATGGTCAGCTCCGGTTCCAACCCCCCGGTGGCGATTGCGTGAGCGGCCTCTACCTGCTCCCTCGGCAGACCTCGCCCGAAGGACTGGTAGGCGCGCGTTGCATCGCCGAAGCGGTCGCAAACAACCCACTCTCCCCTCTCAATGGCGGGGCGAATCACAAAGGCAACGTGCTCGGCACGTTCCGCGGCGTAGAGGAGCAATTCAGCTTCTGGAGAGAGATCGTAATCCTCCGACAACAGAAGCGAGCGCAACTCGGCACCCACCGGAGAGCCTCCCGGTTCCCTCGTCGCGGTAACCCTTAATCCGCGGCCGCGGAGGTAATCAACGAGCCGCCCTGCCTGGGTCGTCTTGCCGCAGCCCTCTATTCCTTCTATCGTCAGAAACACCACCGGTCTCCGGAAAAAAACGCCGACATGGAAACTCCATCAGCCATCGGCGAGAAGCCTGGCGGCGTCCTTGGCAAAATAGGTCAGGATGATTGAGGCGCCGGCTCGTTTGATGGAGGTCAGCGATTCCATCATGACGCGGTCGTGGTCTATCCAACCCTGCTTTGCCGCGGCCTTAACCAGCGCGTACTCCCCGCTGACGTTATAGGCCGCCACCGGAACGTTGAAGTTGTCTTTTACCCTCCTTATTATGTCCAGGTAGGGAAGGGCGGGTTTTACCATGACTATGTCGGCGCCTTCTTCTATGTCGAGCGCCACTTCGCGAAGAGCCGCTTCGGCGTTGGCGGGGTTCATCTGGTATGACCGGCGGTCGCCGAACCGCGGCGCCGAGTCGGCGGCGTCCCTGAAGGGGCCGTAGAAGGCCGATGCGTACTTGGCGGAGTAGGCAAGTATCGGAGTCTCGGTAAAGCCGGCTTCGTCAAGGGTTTCCCTGATGGCACCGACGCGCCCATCCATCATGTCGGAGGGCGCCACCACGTCGGCGCCGGCCTCCACCTGAGAGAGGGCCGTCTTGCAGTGCATAAAGACTCCCTCATCGTTGAGAATGCGGCCATCCCTGACGGGAGCGCAGTGACCGTGGTCGGTGTACTCGCAGAGACACACGTCCGTCACGACTAAAAGGTCGTCCCCGAAGGCCTTCTTCGCGGCCCTGACCGCCCGCTGAACTATTCCGTCCGACGAATAGGCCCCTGTCCCCAGGGCGTCCTTTTTGTCCGGAATGCCGAAGAGTATTACCGAATGCACGCCGGTCTTCAGCGTCGCCTCCATTTCCTTGAGGGCCATATCTATCGATTGGCGAAAGATTCCAGGCATTGATGAGATATCCAGGCTAACCTTTTCACCCTCGCAGATAAACATCGGATAGATAAAATCCGAAGCGGAGAGCTTCGTCTCCTCCACCATCTCCCTGAGTATCGGGTTGATTCTAAGTCGCCTTGGCCGATAAATCAGCTCCAGTTTTTCGACGTCGGTTTCACTATTATTCATCTTCGTCTCCCCAGAAAAACTCGTTGGCGCAAAAACGGCTACAGAAGTCTTTGCCCTGCACACTGTAACGGCAGTCATCGCAGACGTACTTGTGGCACATCGGGCACTTGATCAAGTGCAGCCAGTAACCATTGGCGCCGCATTTCTCACAGTATTCACCTGGCTCTCCGGTTTTCTTGACTTTATCATCGCCATCTTCATCCCACTTGACCATGGCTTACTCCTCCTTGGGCGATTCTACACCCAACCACCAGACGCCGCAGTGCGAAGTTCACTACGAGAAACGTTGGAACTCCTCCAGTGAATTCTCCCGTCCGATGAGAACCAGAACATCTCCCGGTGTAACGACGTAATCGGGACCCGGCATAAAAAGGTATTTCTCCGGCGACTTCGCCTTTACCGCCATTACGAGGATCCCGTATTTTTTCCTGATGTGCAGATCCCTTAGGTTCTTTCCCATGCAGAAGGAGGGCGCCGGTTTTTCCATCGCCCGATAGTTCTCGGCCAGCGGAATGAAATCCAGAAGGTTGGGGTCGGTGATGTGAGCCGCCACGCGACCAGCCGTTTCAGCCTCGGGAAAGATAACCTCGTTAGCCCCTATCGCCGTCAGTATCGTGGAGTGGTCTTTATTGAGAGCCTTGGCCCAGATGTGCTTCACCCCTATTTGTTTTAGGTGGAGAGTGCATATAACACTGGTTTCTATGCTCTCGCTCATGGAGACCACCGCTTCGTCGAAATCGGCGGTAACAACCGAGGCAAGCGAGTTAAAAACCCTGGCATCCAGGCATAGTGCCCTATGGACGCCGCCGCTGATAGAGTTGACGATGTCCTCGTCTATATCAATCGCAAGGACTTCGCACTCCGAAACGAGGTTCTTCGCCAATTCGCTTCCGAATTGGCCCAGTCCAATGATGCATATTTGTTTCCTACTTTTCTTCATCCTATCATCACCCTTCCCACGGGATAGCGGACACCGCTCCTATTCTTTTTAAAGATCCACATGGCCATGGTCAAGGGACCAAGCCTCCCAACAAACATAGTCAGTATAATCCACAGCCTGCCCAGGGCAGTCAAATGAGACGTAATACCGGTGGAGAGCCCAACCGTGCCGAAGGCCGATATCTGCTCGAAGATTGTTTCCCTCAGACCGTAGCCAGGCGCGGCGCCCCCCAAGGCCGTGAGGAAGAGCACCCCGATACCGTTCCACAGGAGTGCCAGACTGATGAGAAGGGTCGTCCGCCTGAGCAGGTCCTTCGGGATTCTCCTGCCCAGCAGGTTCACGTCTTCGGAACCCGTAAGGCGCGCCCAGACCCTCGCTATCCAGACGGCGAAAGAAGTGGTCTTTATGCCGCCCGCGCAGGAACCGGGCGACCCGCCGATGAACATGAGAATAACCAGGAGAATCAGGGAGGCCGTGGGGAGCGCTCCGATGTTAACGGTGTTGAAACCGGCGGTCCTCGCCGTAATGGACTGGAACAGGGCCGCTGAAAGCCTTGAGCCAAGCGTGGTGTTTCCCGGCGTCAAGCCGAAAATCAGCAAGCCCACGAAACCCGCAACGATTAGCACGGCGCTCATCAGGAAAACAACCCGAGCGTGCAGGGTGAAAGTTCTTGGAGCGGTTTGCCGCTCCCTGTCCCGCAACCGTCTCAAGAATCCGCCGAGTTCCAACAACACCCCGTAGCCCAAGCCTCCAAGCACGATGAGCGCCATGACGGTAATAACCACGAAGGGATTTGCCCGCAACTTTATCAGGTTGTCGCTGTAGAGAGAAAAGCCGGCGTTGCAGAAGGCCGATACCGAGTGAAAGAGCGCTGAAAAGCCCCCCCTTGCCGCGCCCTCCCGTGGAATGAGGGCCACCGAAATAATGGCGGCGCCCACGACTTCTATTGAGAGAGAGAGACCGAGTATCTTCCAGAACAGGGCTTTGAAACGAGCGCCCAGGTCCTGCTGAAAGAAGGAGTCGTGAAGGGCTGCTTGTGAACTCAGCGACATCCTTGAACCGAGCATCTGGTAAACCAGGGCGGCAAAGCTCATAATTCCGAGCCCCCCCGCCTGGATGAGCAGCATGATGATAACCTGGCCCGTAGTCGTGAAAGCCCTGCCGGTATCTACTACGATGAGTCCCGTAACGCAGACCGCCGAGGTCGAAGTGAAGAGAGCGTCGAGAAATCCAACCCATCCCGGCTGGTGACACCACGGAAGCCAGAGGAGCAAGGCTCCGAACAGAATCAACGCACCAAAGCCCACCACCAGCAACGCTTCGGGGGAATGGGACGGGGCGGATGGCCCTGCCGCGGGGCCGCGCCTCGACATAAAAACAGGGAGGGTCATCTTGTGGATCCCGAGTAAAAGGGAGGGTGCTTCCCCGAACTCACGTTTCTTCCTCCACCATCCCGGATAAGGAAAATCCGGCATAAGGCTCATACTCTATCACGGTTGCGGAAGAAGGCGGAAGGGACTCGCCGGGGATAAACTTCTTTGGGAAACCAAAAGGTATCGAAAGGAGTTTAAAGATGTACGGATACGGTACTGTTGCAGATTATGAGAGCAAAGGTGAAACGCGCCAGGGAAGATAAGTCCCACCGGGCTTCGAAGTAAACGGGAGGCGGATTCGGTTTGCCCGGCGCATCTCCACTCTCCTATCCAGGCGCCCTTTTAGTATATGGGACGTGAAACAACCTTGCCGCCCCAGGCGAGCATGGCGTCGCCGTATGAGTAGAAGCGGTACCCCCGTCTTGCAGCCTCGCCGTAGGCGGCCAGGACACGTTTGCGACCGGATAAGGCCGAGACCAGCATTATCAGCGTCGAAGCGGGAAGGTGAAAGTTGGTAACGAGGCCGGAAACGGCCCGAAACTTGAAGCCCGGAACGATAAAAAGGCGGGTTTCGTATTCCCCGGCTTGCACGCGGCCGAAGCGCAACATCTGGTCCTCGAGGGTGCGCGTAACCGTCGTTCCTACGGCGACCACTCGTCGGCCTTCAAAGAGGGCGCCGTTGATGCGTATCGCCGTGTTCTTCGAAATGACGTAGGGTTCGCTGTCCATGCGGTGATCCTCAACCTTGCGGACCGCTACCGGCTTGAAGGTTCCGGGGCCGACATCAAGGCGGATGAAGGTTTTATCCACGCCCCTCTTTTCAAGGGCTTTGAAGAGGCGCGGCGTGAAGTGCAGGCCCGCGGTGGGAGCAGCCACCGAGCGTCCCCCGTTGGCGTAGACCGTCTGGTAGCGCCGAGAGTCGTTCGCTTCGGCGCTCCTCGTTATGTAGGGAGGGAGCGGCACGCTGCCGTGGGTTGCCATCAGCCTCGGAATCTTCACTCCTCCAATGGGGCGCACGAGGCGGCGGCCCTCGCCCAGCTCCTCTATAATTTCAATGGCGTTTTTTTTGCCTATGGTTACGATGCTTCCCGCTCCAAGGCGTTTGCCCGGCCGAACATAGGCCTCCCATCGGTCGTCGTTGCCGCTGGGCCTCAGCAGAAATATCTCCGCCTTGCCTCCGCCCGGGCGACGCCCCAGGAGCCTTGCCGGCACGACGCGGGTGTCGTTGAGAACGAGCAGGTCTCCCGGCGAGAGAAGAGAGGGAAGGTCGCGGAAGCCGTGGTGCGTTGCGCCGCCGATCTCAGGAAGGTGCAGCAGGCGACATCCGTCGCGCGGAACGCAGGGGTACTGCGCGATCAGTTTCTTGGGAAGGTCGTAGAGATAGTCCGATAGCTCCATGGTTCTCCGCGTAGGCACCGTTGCAAAACCGGGCCCGAGAGTTGATATTCTACACCCATGGAGGAAGTGGACGGTACCCTGAATCCGCCACCTAACCGAGGACCGAGGGCGGTTGAACGGGCTTGGATGCCAGGCAATAAAGCAGATGAGTCTTATCCAGCCGCGCTAATTCCGGTTTAGGTGGTGGATTCGGGGCAGGCAAAACTAGCCTCGTGAGGCTACAGCACGGCGCGGCAACGCAACCAGCAAAGATTTCGCACCAGGCTGTCAGTGCCCGTCAAACACCTTCTACGGCACCCGCCTTCTTTGTTTCGCCGGTCAGGGTGAAGAAAATCTCCATGAAGAAGATGATGAAGGCAAGGATGGCCGTAGCCAGCCCCACGTAACCACCTATGATATTGAGGAAGTGGATTCCCCAGGCGCCGATGGTCCACAGCACAAAGCTGATCCAGAGGCCGAGCAGGAAGAACTGGAGCATTGTTTTCTTGATTGAGAAGCTCGCCAGCCACAGGATGAAGAAAATAACGGTTCCCATAAGAAAGCCAAAGCCGGCATAGCCACTGGCCATCTTACCAAAGGACCACTGGGCAGACATTGCGTAACCCCACCCAGCCATGCCCAAGAAAAGAAAGAGGACCATTTGGAAGGTGTCCCCGCGGAAGAATTCCATGATCCCCGCAAAAACAAGGCCCGTCCCAGCGAGTGTGAAACCCGCAACGATTGCCCAGCCATGGTTTGCGGCTGAGAACCAACCCGCCGAGATCATGCTGTACATCCACAAAGCGCAGGCGAATGCACCAAAAGCAAACGCGGAAGGATTCGCAAGTTTATCGTTCATTTCAGCACCTCCTATTTATACCCAACCAAACTTCCGGCAAAGGGCTGTTTCCCTTTGGGAGGCTGGATTCTCCAAGCAATTTGGTTGCGTGCGCAATTAAAGGCCGGGGTTTCCCCCATACTAAACAGTATACCATCCGCCTGGTGAATGCCGGGAACGCTCCTGCGATGAATCCGGCGGTTCTTTAGGGTCAGGGTCCGCCCTTTCTTGATACGGGCGTGGTTTGGCGGGTTCCAGCCTGGACGGCCAGCCACCCCGGCCTGCCTCAAACCCATGGATTTGTGAACCGAAGAGATGCGCTTTGAGTTGTTCATAACCAACCCTCACTGTATAGATATACTCACTTCTGACCACGTTGTCAAGGATACCTGAATCCCCAAATTCCGCGATTGAAACGCCCGTGCCTTCCTGGCCTTCGGCCCGAAGGTCACCAATCCCTTGATGGGTGAAACGCCATAGGCGCGAAACCGTGGACCGCAGAGTCTTTCCCGACTTTCCGCATCAACCGTTGCGGGATGGAGCACTTCGGCCGCCTTGCGCGATCCCGCCGATAATGCTACATTGCCCTGGAAAACGGAAGGAGCCGTCGGGGAATCCCCGGTGTCTCTTTCCCTGAGTGAGGCGGAGAAACCGTTGCGAAAAAAAGGGGCTGTTTTCAGCACGCTGTTTTTTTTAGTGCCGGCTCTTCTGGGAATGACTCCCCAGGCGGGCGCCGCATCATGCAGCCGCGCATTTCACCGGTGGTCCCGGCACACCATGGTTGCTTCAGCGGCATACCCATCCGGCTATGGCCCGTACCGTTTACTTCTCCGCCCCCACCCGCCAAGGCTCCGCTCTTCCTATGCTTTGGTTGTGGATCAAGCGGCCGGGGATGTCGTTTACGCAAGCCACCCCGACGACGTGGTTCCCATAGCTTCCATTACCAAGTTGATGAGCGCAATGGTTCTCCTTGACGCGCACCTTCCCATGGACAAGCCCATCACAATACTTCGGAAAGACGTTGACACCATAAGGGGTTCCAGGTCAAGACTCCCGGTGGGATGGATCCTCAGCAGGTGGCAGCTCTTGAACCTGGCGCTGATGTGTTCCGAGAACCGCGCGGCCTACGCTCTCGCCCGTACCTATCCTGGGGGTAGGCCGGCCTTTGTCTCCGCCATGAACGAGAAGGCCGGGGCCATCGGGATGGACCACAGTCGCTTCTTCGGCCCAACGGGCCTTGACGATCGCAACGTATCCACTGCGCGCGACCTGGCCAAGCTCGTAACCGCGGCTTCGGGCTACGAAACGATCCGGCGTATGACGACGATGCCGAACCTTAGCGTGTGTTCGGTAAACTCCCGCCGACCGAGGCTCTTTGGCAATTCCAACCGTCTTATCCGCAACCATCGCTGGAGGATAGACCTGAGTAAAACCGGTTATATTTCAGAGGCGGGGTACTGCCTGGTAATGGAGGCAAAGATAGAGAAACGCCCCATTATCTTCGTCTTCCTCGATTCGCACGGAAAGTACTCCCGCATCGGCGACGCCCAACGTATCAAACGATGGCTTGAAAGCTGACAAAATCAGGCGCACGAATGGCACCGTCCCTTCGGGCACGGGCGTTTCAATCGCGGAATTAGGGGGGCCATAATTCACCACCTGCACCGGGATTCGCCTGCCTGCTGCAGGCAGGCCGCCCTTGGTCCTCGGTTAGGCGGTGGATTATGGGGCCGGACAGGACCTTGTATTTAAAGCCGAAGTATGCTATAAAATAAGTTTAACGCTTGAAGAGCCTTGTGAGGAGCGAGCTTTCATAAGCGGCTCGCCGGATCCTTCCTGGCTCAGGGCATCTATGGCGGACTCACCGGCGATCCCACCATTTCTTTAACCCATAAAAGCCGGAACAAACCAGATAGGACAGCCGCGGTTCCGTGCCGCGGCCGGCCGGATAAGGATATTATGACCAATCAATCTTTTGCTTCCTTCGGACTAAATCCAAAGCTTCTCAGGGCCGTTGAGAATCTTGGCTTTAAAACCCCCACCCCCATCCAGCAGCTTGCCATCAAACCCGTCATGGAGGGGCGCGACGTCATGGCCTCCGCGGTGACGGGCAGCGGTAAAACCGCCGCTTTCCTGCTACCGATCCTGCATAAGCTCGACGGCAAACCAAGGAACACGACAAGGGTTCTCGTTTTGACGCCAACCCGTGAATTGGCGGCGCAGATCGCGGACCACTTGAAAGCACTCGCCCTCAATACCAACATCAAGGGCGCCGCGGTGTTCGGTGGCGTCGGCATGCAGCCGCAGATCAGGGCCTTCCAGAAGGGAGTGGACGTGATCGTCGCCACGCCGGGGCGCCTCCTGGATCACTTCCAGCATTCCTACGCAAAGCTCGGGGAACTTGAGTTCCTGGTCTTGGACGAGGCCGACCGCATGCTGGACATGGGCTTCCTACCAGACGTCAAGCGCATCCTCAAACATCTCCCGACCGGACTTCAAACCCTTTTCTTTTCGGCGACGCTGCCTCTTCCCATCGTGAACCTGGCCTCCAGGATGCTGAAGAATCCCGTACCGCTCAATATCGAGCGTAAGGCGGCGCCGGCCGAGGGTATCAGCCATACGGCCTTCCCCGTGCCGCAGGAGCTGAAATCTCTACTGTTGCTCGAGCTTTTAAAGTGCCCGGAAGCTAAGAGCGTACTGGCTTTTACCCGCACCAGGCACCGTGCCAACAGGCTCGCCGACTTCCTCGAAAAACGAGGCGTTTCCTGTGGCAGGATTCATGGAAGTCGCAGCCAGGCACAGCGGACCGCGGCCCTTGCGGGCTTCAAGCGCGGAAAGTTCCAAGTACTGGTAGCCACGGATATCGCAGCCCGCGGCATTGACGTGGAGGGCATCGGCCTGGTCGTGAATTTCGACGTACCCAACATGGCCGAAGATTACATTCACAGGGTGGGCCGTACGGCCCGGGTCTCCGCCACCGGCAAGGCCGACACGTTGGTTGCACCCCAGGAGGAAGGAGACTTCCGGAGAATCGAAACCAATCTGGGGAGGTACATTCCCCGAAAGAAAATCGACGGGTTCGACTACAAGAAGAGATCAACCGAACGATTCGAGGTTCCCATCGCGGAGCGAATAGCGGCGATTCGCGCCCGCAAGGCCGAGGAGCGCGCCCGGTCGAAGGCCAAGGCCCAAGCCCGCGCCGCACGCCTGGGGATTTCCGCGACCGCATCGACGGTAAAAAACCCTGGAAAGCAGGTTCCATCACACAGCCGGCCCCGCCGGAAAATGTCCACGGTTACGGCGGGGACCAAACCCGCCCGCGGGAAGCGTAGACAATCACCGGCAGGTTTCTGAAATATCCTCGCGGGTAGCGTTGCCACCGCGGCTTGGGAATTGGTGTAGGGGAACCCGGACTTGCGGTTCTCCCCTGCCTTCCAATTCGTCATTCCGGCTTGTTCGAAATGTAACGGTCCGATTCCGGCCTGGCTTCGCCCTCGGCAAGCTTCGGGCTTGCAATTGCGGCTATGGGCGTTTTCGCGCCCCTGGGCGAGGGGCATCCATTATGGGGTATTGCAAGGAGCCTGAGGCGGCGCGGCAATCCCATCATTCCGGCAATTTCGAGCCATTACGAGGATGTGTGTCCTCGGCTACGGAAATGGGTGCGAGTGCGGATCAAAGAGATTCCCAACTGTAGGCCGGGATACGAATCCCGGCGCATCACCATTCCTGTACGGCCTCGCATTATCCCGGCGTAGAGGCGCACCGGAGCCCGCATTCCGTATTCGTCGCGCCCATACTCCCAATCGTGGTAAAATCAAGTTGATGGATGGGTTAGCGGCTTTTCTACCTGGATTGGTCTATCCTCTGCTGGAGAAGGCGGCGGCGGGGAAGCCCGCATTCAGGCGACTTTCGGGAACGGCGATCTTCTGCGACGTGGCTGGTTTCACCGCCCTGACGGAGGCTCTATCGGTTCTGGGGAAGGAGGGTTCGGAGGAGCTGACCCGTCTTCTGAACGCTTACTTCACCAGCATGATTACCATTATTGAGGAGGAGGGAGGGGACGTCCTCCGCTTCGGCGGCGACGCGATGGCCGTCTTCTTCCCAGGCGACGACGGCGCGCGGGCGGCGAGTGCGTCCCTGCGGATGATGGAGGCGATGCCCGCCTTTTCGGCCATGGAGACGAGGGCCGGCGTTTTTAGCCTCACCATGAAGATCGGTGCCTCCGCCGGCGATGTTCTGCTTGGTATCGTGGGGAACGAGGATCTGCGCTACGACTACTACGCGACGGGTTCCGCGCTGGACTTTTCGGCGGAGGCGGAGCACCACGCCGAGCCGGGCCTCGTCGTATGCCATCCATCCTTCCTTGAAAGAAAACCCGATACCATCGCGACCGTGCCGCGCGAGGGGGAATTCAGGACGCTGCTGGAGGCTGGGAAGAAGCAGCGGGTCGGAATCCAGGAAGCGAAGGCTCCCGACGAAACCCACCTTCAGAGAATGCTTCCCTCCTATCTCTCCGAATACGTGGACACGGGCCGCGTCGGCGAACACAGGGGAACGTGCGTCCTCTTCGTTTCCTTTTCGGGCTGGAAGAACGGGGGGAAGGAAGAGATTTTCGACTCCGAAGCCCACGAACGCCTCGAAAGGTGCTACGAGGTCTTCTCGGAAACGGCGGTCCGCTTCGGCGGGAGCGTGAACAAGCTCGATATGGGGGACAAGGGAAGCAAGGCGATTATGACCTTCGGCGTGCCCTTCGCCCTGGAGAACAGGGAGGAGATGGCGGTACGGGCGAGCCTCGAACTTTTCTCGCGCAAAGATTTCCCCGGCGGGGTTGTTCTGCGCGGCGGCCTCACGTCTGGCGCGCTCTTCTCGGGTCCGGTCGGCTCTCCGACAAGGCGGGAGTATACCGTCATGGGCAACTCCATCAACCTCGCGGCTCGCCTCATGCAGAAGGCCGACGAGGGGCAGCTTCTCTGCGGCGGTAAGTGCGCGAAAGCCGCCTCTTCAACCCTCGCCTTCAAAGCGCTTCCGCCGGTATGCGTGAAGGGTTTCAGGAACGAGGTCCCTGTCTTCGAACCGGTCGGCGAACGCGAGGATGAATCCGCAGAGACAACAACCCTCGTCGAACGCAAAGAAGCCGTAGAGGCAATAGGTGCTTGCCTTCTACGCGACGAAAGCAGGGCCGTCGCCATGGTGGGCGAAGCTGGAATGGGCAAGACCGCCCTTGTCGGGTGGGCCGTAAGGCGGGCGCGGGAAGCGGGGACTACAGTGGTCCGCGTTCCTCTCGGCGCCTACAGCCGCGAAAGACCCTTCGGCGCGTGGCGCGGCCCCTTCCGCGCCCTTATCGGCGTTGATAAGCGGGATTCCGAGGCGAAGCTCAGGAGCGCGAGGGACGCGGCTCTGGCGGCGGAGCCGGCCGGTTACCGGGTGCTCGTCAACCGGCTCCTGGACCTGCCTCAGGAGGAGACGCCCGCCATCAGGAATCTCTCCCCGAAGGAGAGAAAAGCGCTTACCTTCGCCGTGCTGGAGAGGGCCTTCGCCGCCGGAGGACAGCGCGCGCTCCTCTTCGACAACCTCCACTGGGCCGACCCGGTTTCGGTGGAGTTCCTCGGCTTCATCCTCGGGGGAGAAGCGACGCGCTCGCTGAGGGTGGTCTTTTCGCTCAGGCCCGGAGTGTCGAAAACGGACGAACTCGCCGGTCGTTGCGAGCGGGTGGAGCTTGCGCCGTTGACCGCGAAGGGAATCGAGCGGTTCCTCAGGGACGGCCTGAGAATCCTCGATCTCGAAAAGGACGTGCTTGAGTGGTTCAAGGAGCGATCAAAGGGGATTCCGTCCGTGGTCAAGGCCCTTGTCAGCGCGTTGGATGCCGCCGGACTTCTCGATGATTCGCCCGGCGGGCGCCGCGTGGACAGGGATCGCCTCTTCGCGACGAAGTTTCCCGAAACGCTGGAGGGTCTGTACCTCGCGCCGGTGGACCGCCTCCCCGCAAACGAAAAGGGCGTGTTGGGACACGCTTCCGTACTGGGAACCTCGGTTTCGGTGAACCTCCTGCGCGTGCTGAGCGAAATGGAGGAGGAAAAACTCCAGGCTGCCCTGCGTGGACTGGAAGAAAAGGGGTTGCTGATCGCGGACACGTGGGGTGACCGCCCCTACGAAATTTTCGCCGACGGCCTCCTGCGCGACGCGGTCTACTCTACTCTTCCTTTCTCAAAAAGACGGGAGAACCACCTCGGCCTGGCTCGATTCCTGGAAAAAGAGGGCAAGGAGCAGGCCAAGCTCTGGCCGACGCTCGCCAACCATTTCCAGGAGGGAGGAGACGACGAGAAAGCCCGGCGCTACGCGCGCCTTGCCGGCAGGGACGCATTTCAGCGATACGACAACGTGACGGCCCTGAGGTTCCTCGAAATTGCGTGCAAGAACGTCAGCGCCGCCCCGGAAGACGTGGACGACGCCTTTAGTCTTATGAATGTTTATGCCAACCTTGGAAGATGGCCGGAAGCGGCGCCGGTTCTTGAGGGCCTTAGAACGGAACAGTACAAACTGGATGCCGGCCGTCGTGCGAGGTTTTATAGCTTTATTTCTCGCGACAAAGCCGCACGGGGAGACCTGGATGGAGCCGAAAAGACCCTTAAGAGGGTAATTTTTCTTGCACAAAGCGCTCAAGACATCTCTCAAATCGGCAACTCCTACGTCAATCTGGTCGGACTCGTATACGGTCCCACCGGGCGTATGAAGGAGGCCGAGGAGGCGCTGAAGAAGGCCCTCGCGCTCCCGCATGGACCGGGCCAGGCCGTTTTTCGGACGCTGGCGGCGATGAACCTTGGTTCCGTTTTTCATGTAACCGGCAGGATGAAGAAGGCGGAGAACTCCTTCCTGGAAGCCTATCGCCTCGCAAAGAGAGAGGGGCTTGGGCCGCAGGGGGTCGCAGTTGCCACTAACCTCTGCCTTTATTACATGAAGGCGGGTCGGTTTGTCGAAGCGGCGACATGGGCTAAAAGCGCCTTGAGAATCGGCAAGACATTCGCCCTCAGAAAACAGGTTCTCTACAGCGAGAGCAATCTGGTGCTTGCCCTCATGCTGGATGGCAGGATATCCGAAGCCTCTAAAAAACTCCTATCGGTAAAAAACAGGGCTCGCCTGCTTGGAGAATCTTCCTGGGAGATCCTCTCCGGCAAGGCCCTCGGCTACGGCCTCTTCCTTAAGGGCAATTTCGAGGAGGGCTTCGCAGAGATGGAGAAGGCGCTTTTGCTCGCCATGGAGCTGAAAGACGGTCTCTACTTCAAGGACGCGCTCGTCGAGACGAGCGCCCTCTACTACGCCCTCGACGCGCCGGGAAAAGCCCGGGCTTTATGGAAGCGCAAGGACGTTCTTTCGACGCTGGAGGCGTGCCCCGGAACTCCCTCCCAGAAAAAACCGGTGGAGAGGGTCAGGGCGTGGATGAAAGCCGACTCTGAGACGATTCTCCATCCAGGTTTTGCCGGGGCAAAGGATATGGCCCCCGAGGAGCGGATGGAGCGGTCGCTCACGGCGGCGGAGACTGCCTGGAAGATCGGCGATTCGAAAAGAGCAGGGCGCAGGCTGGTGAGAGCACAAGAGGCGATAGCCGGTTGGCCGGAATTCGCGGCGCGCATTCGCGTCCTTCGCCTCGAAGCGTTCCTGCATCCGAGGAACTTCAGGCTGGGCGGGCAAGTCGAGGCTCTGAAGCTGCTCGAGAAAAACATCGGCGGAACGTGGGGGCTGAGGCTTCTTGGCGCGATGGCGGCGATGGAGAAAGACGTCCTCGAGAAAAAGCGCCTCACGCGCCTCGCCCGCTGGCGGCTTGGCTTCGTCAAGAAGCATTCGCCCGACTGGGCGTGGGAAAAGATATGCGCCTTCCCCGAGGTGGAACCTCTGTTGACGGCGAGACTGCGTTAGAAGTTAGACGGGAGTGGAAAAGTTAAGAGGTTAAGAAGTGAAGGGGTGAAGAAACCCGTAGGAGGGGCATCTTGCCCCGAATGGATGTTTCCCGCAAAACCAACCAA
>CAZIBS010000010.1:26472-34963 GCA_964537405.1 uncultured Thermoanaerobaculia bacterium
GGGGGGCAGGGGCAGGGGAGAGCAAGGGGGAAAAGGCAAAACGAACCATCAACCCGTAGGAGGGGCATCTTGCCCCGAATGGATGTTTCCCGCAAAACCAACCAAAGCATAGGGAGGGTGAGAGGACGTGAGGGAAACCCGGCAGGGGGGCAGGGGCAGGGGAGAGCAAGGGGGAAAAGGCAAAACGAACCATCAACCCATAGGAGCGTCGCCTCGGCGCGATTCTTTAAGCCGTCATTCCGGCTTGTCCGGAATCCGACGGCCAACCGATTCTGGTCTCGCTTCGTTTGCCAGGATTTCAGCCTGTCCGGAATCCGACGGCAACGAACCTCGTTGCTCTCGCGAATCCATTGTGCGGGCGCCGTGGAATTACTCGCGCTTGCCCTACCTGTCGGAAAGCCGCTCGAAAAAAAAGAGAACCGGCACAGCCGGTCCCCTTTTCCATTCAGTTCAGTTTTCTACGGAATTATTAAACGGCGCCCCAGATGCTTTGGCCGGAAGTGGCGTCCATCCCGTTGATCTTCTGCTGGAAGTAGCCGTCGACCAATGCCTGGTTGTTGACGATGTTACACAACGATCCGAGGACCGCGTCCGCCTTCCGGGCGACTGCGGCAATCTCGCCGGGAACGGTAACTTCATTGTGCGGGAACCTCGGGATTGCTTCGTCGGGCTGTCGCTCGCCTCGCAAAGACAATGCCCGCATGGTCATTCCGGCAAGCGAAGCGCGACCGGAATCGGGTGCTTTGCAGGAACCACGCCGGGAGCGCGCGGTGACGCTCCCCTACGGTTTGAATTGGTGGTTGTGCGAGTACGCCGGGATTGCTTCTTCGGGCTTCGCCCGGCTCGCAAAGACAGCGCATATGGATGACTTTTCCATACCTTCGGTCCTTCGCGATAAATGGGGTGGTTTTCCTCCCTTCCTCATGTCCTCCATGTAAAACGGCTTCTGATTCTACGGCTAAGGGCAGGCTCCGGTCGACGAAAACGTCCTGTTCACCCCTACCGAACCCTCTCCCGCGCCGTTGTAGGGCGCGACGAGGTACCAGTAAAAGTCGCCGCCGGCGGGCTCGGCCGCGAGGGTGCTCCCCGTATTGGCCGCGTCGCCGTCGTATGCCTTGCATACCTTGGCGCCGGTGGGCAGGCCGGCCAGCTCGCTTGAATCGCCCCTGTAGACGCGATAGGCGGTCGCGCCGGTTGCCGCCGACCAGGAGAGCTGCGTTCCGCTGTCCCACTTGACGGATGTGTTGAGCACCTCCTCTGGAACGTTATATTCGTCCGACGCGCTCGCGCCCGTCGTCTCAATATAGCTCCCGCAGGCGTTTATATACCTAACCTTGTAAACGTAGGAGACGCCGTTGGTCCCCGTCGCGTCGGTGTAGTTCGTCGTCCCGTAGGAGACATTGGCGATGAGACTTCCGTTTCGATAGACGCCGTAGCTTCTGTCGCTCACGCCGCCGCCGTCTCCCCACTCGGAGACGTTCTGGGACCACGTAACCTCCACGCCGGTGTCGGCGTACGGATCCAGGTCGGCGGCCAAGTTGTTGGTCGCGGATCCCATCGCCTTGCAGCCATAAGTAAAGGCCCTTCCACTTTTTGACTGCCTCGTATCGGGATTGCGCACCGTAACCGTCACGGAACTCGCCGCGTGGGCCGGTGCCGTGCAGGTGAGTTGCGTCGAGCTGACCCACGTTGTTGAAACCTCCGTGTCGCCAAAGAGAACGACGGGCGAGGAATCGGGACAGTCAGAGGCCGTCCCAGTGGGACAGGAGTTGGAAAAACCCGTCCCCGTAACCGTAACCGTAGCGCCGCCGTCGACGTCGTCGGAATTTGGAGAGAGGCCGGTAACCGTCGGGTAGGCGCTCGCCGTTATCGTCCGCGTATAGACTCCGGTGCCGTCGGTCGAGGAGTAATACTGCGGCGGGTCGCTCGAATCCACCATGAGGTCCGAGAGTTTCTGCGACGAGGAATCGAAGCCGCTGGAGATTTTCATCCAGTGTCTTCCCTTGTCGCCGGAGAGCCATACGCCGCCCGCGGAAGTGCCCGATCCTGTTCCGTCGGCGCTTATCAGCACGTCGCCGTTGGGAGCTTCTATGAGGTCGGTGAAGTCGTTGGAGCCGGCCGAGGCGATGTTGGAAGTGGAGTCCACCCACGTCGTCGCCCCTTCGTCGGGCGCCGGCGAGTAGAAGACCCCGCCATTACATCCGGCTATTACCGTCAGGTCCGAAATTTGCAGAACCGTCTTGGAGTTAAGGTTTGAAAGGGTGGTGCTTCCGGAACCGTTGGCGGAGGTCCACGTGACCGTCCCGCCCGAATCGACGCCGCGGGTGACCCCGTGGGCGAAAACGGTGCCCCAGACGATGCCGCCGGAGGGCGCCTTGGGTTTTGGAAAGGCATTCGTGGAGCGCGCCGAATAACTCTCCTTACGCGGAAGCGCCGCCGCGAAGGACGCGATGCAACCCGAATTTAGCGTAGCCGTCAGTTCGTAACCGGCGGTGCGCTGAGAGTAGCCGTGGATGCCGATGTACCACGCGCCGGCTTTTATGTTCGTGCCGGAAACTTTCACGTTGTCTATCTGCCATTCCCAACTGTTGTTGGCCACGTACCGGAAGGCGATTTGCGCGTTGGTGTCGCCGATATAAGAGGTGAGCGGGATCGTTACGTGTTCCATGTTGGCGCTTGTTGCGGTATAGGTTGCAAGTGTAACCCATGAAGTATGCTGGTCCGATTTGTAGAGAACGTACCCATTGTCGTATGACGCACTGGCGTAGTGATTGAAGTAGTGGTCGAACTCGAGGTTTACGCTGCCAGCGGTGGAGGGGACGTTGAAGGTCGGGCTTATCAAATACTCGTTCTGGTTCTCCACCGGATAATAATAGACCCTCGCAACGTAGTTGGTTCCGTTGCCCGACTTGTCGAACCCGTACCAGTCGTTCGTGTTCCAGATCTTGGGATTCTCACTGCCGTAATCCTCGATGGTCCACCCGGGCGGCGGATTGTTTCCGTAGGGCCCCCAGCTCTCGTCGAAGTTCTCGTTGAGCAGGGTGAAACTCGTCACGCACACGTTTTCGTCGTCGTTGATATAGGGCCGGAAGTCATAGTTGTAAAGATCTGGTTTGGCGCCGAAGCGTACGTACATATCGGGATCCATGGGACCGTAGTTGTCGAGGTCATCCATGAAGACGTGAAGGTCCGTCGTTCCCGTCGGCACGTTAATCACGTAGTAGTTCCACCCGTTGTAAACCACCTGGCCGGATATCGTTTGGCCGGAGGTCAGCAAGATCGTATCCGCTCCGTTATAGCCGAAGACCACCGAATTGCCGGAGGCGACGGGCATTCCGCCGTTTTGCGGCGTCCACGTGCCCCAGGAGTTGTTCGGGCAACGGAACATTCCAAGGTCCGGGCTCGCGGCCCAGGCCGGGTTATCTTGACCGGCGCCCAGGGTGTCAAAGCGCTCGAAGCGCCCGGTGGACTGGCCGGTGTTGTACCAGGAATATCCGTCGAGACTGATGGCTCCGGTAGTAGGATCGTAACGAAGCCACCTGTATTTTATTCCGTCCGCCTTCGTCCCGACCCATACCACGTCCCATCCGGGCCAGTTCGGGCCGGCTCGCTCCACCATCATGCCCAGCCCCAGCGCGTCCGTGAGCACGCAGGGTCCCGACGATCCCCCGATCCCCTTATTCCACGGTCTGAATGACAGCCCCTTGTTCTCGCTCACGAAGACTCCGTAGGTGGGAGAAGACGCGAAGAGAATATTCGGGTCGCGGGTGTGGGCGAGGGTTTCGAAGACGTCGTTCGGGAGTGAACCGTAGCCCGTGTACGCGCGTGGAAAGGAATTGCCGCCGTTGCTGGAGAATACGGCGCCCTTCCCGACGAGCCCGGCTATCACGTAATTTCCCGCGGGATTGGTAGGATCGAAGGCCACGGAAAGGGCTGCGGGGGTCCCCGAGGAGGTCCAGGTGTTCGTGCCCGTGCCCGCGTTGGTGGACAAGTAAACGCCGGAGGGTGTGGCGCAGACCATTAGCTTGTCGGAGACCAAAAAGCCCGGGGAGGCCGCGAGATCGTAGACGCCGCCGGCGGGAAGGCCCGTTGTTATGGCGGACCAGGTTTTCCAAGGCGGAGGGTCGGAGCTGTAATAGAACTGGGAGGGAGAATAGTTTGAAGAGGCGAAGACGTTGGGCTGGGAGGCCCCGAAGTCGGCGGGGAAAGCGAAGCCCGTGACCCGGTATCCCGAGGGTAAGGCAGGGTAGCCCGTCGCGATCCACTCCGTTCCGTCATCCTCGCTGAACCAGACACCACCATCGTAACTAATAAAGACGGTGTGGTTGGGAAAAGCCGAAGTGCCGGCCCGGTTGTAGGTGGGAGGAAGCCCGACGACGTCCACGGAGATCGCCCGGACGTTCGTCCAGTAGGTTGTTCCTCCGTCCCATCGGAACAAGCTCATGGATGTGGCGGCGTAGAGCGTGGTGTCCTGGCTCCCTCCAAGATAGACGGGCGAGATGGCGAGGTCGTTCATGGATATGCTGGAAGTGGGCCAATCTCCCCCTACCATCTTCGTCCACGTGTTGCCGAAGTCGGTGGACTTGTAGACGCCGTTGTCGGGAGCCGAAGTTGGGAAGTTGGCCGCCACGAAGAGTGTTGCCGCATCCGTCCCGCAAGCGCCGGCCTCGTCGTAGGCGGGGTCGAGGCAGACGGCCACGATCTCGGGGGTGAGCCCGTTGGGAAAATTGTTGTACTGGACCATGGCGAACTCGTCGGCAACCCAGGAAGAAGGCTTGGCCTTGAAAAGACCGTCACCCGAACCGATCCACGTTCCCCTGGCGCCCCCGGAGGCGTCCCGGATCATGGCCACGGCCCTGGCGCTCACGGCCTTCGGGCCCTTGGCGCCCAGTGGGACGGGACAGGTCTTCTTGAAGAGGCCCGCCGGCGTGGCCACGTAGATGTCGCAGCGGGTAGACCCGTCCCAACCGGGTTCGAAGGTGATGTCGTTGATACCGGTGTGGGGGACGGTGATGGAGCAGGTGGTCCCCACGTCGGTGGACTGGCGGAGGGTGTCGCTCCTACCCTCCAAAAGCAGGGAAGAGGCGAAGGCAATAGTGTTCACGGAAGGCGCCGTCATCGACGTGACCCCGTCGCACGCGGCGGTCCAGCTTCTTCCGGTGTCGGAACTCACCCACATTCCGTCGGCGTATGTACCGGCGAAAACGTTTGTGGGGCCGGCCACGGCGATAGCGATCACCGTTTCCTCCACTCCTATCCCGAGGTTGTTGTCCACGGCGGCCCAGGATCCGGTGGTCACGCCGACCCTTCTCCAGAAGCAGCCGGTCTTAGAAGAACCGCCCACGAAGAGCGTTTGGTCGGCGGCGAAAGCCGGGGAAATGCCGAGGGCCATGATCAGGTTGATGGGCGTTGATGTGTCTTGGTTCCATACGTTTCCGCGGCTCGTGGTGTACCAGAGGCCGCTGCCGACTCCCGCGGCAAAGACCACGCCGTCCGCCTGGAAGTCCGGGGAGATGGCCAGGGCCGTTCCCACAACGCCGATGGACCCAATGTATGAGAAACTGAAGTTGCCTTTGGCGTCGATGGACCGGTAGATGCCGCCCTTGGTCGTCAGAACGAAGAGCGTGGGATCGGTAGGGTAGCCCGGAGAGATGGCAATGTCGGCCACGCCCTGGAGGGCGATCATGAAGCTGTTTCGTCCCCGGGTCCACGTCTGGCCGCCGTCCTGGGAGCGCCAGACGCCGGCCCCGGCCGTACCCACAAAAACGGTTTGGTCGCTTTGGTAGTCCGGGCTCACCACCACCGCCGTGGAGTTGCCGCCTAAGACCGCTATTTTCGTCCAGCTTTCACCGGCGACTTGCGCTTTTAGTGAAAGAGAAACGAAAAACGAAAGACCCCACACCAACAGCAATAATGCTGAAACACGCCTACCCCGGCTCTCTCTCATGGCGCTCCTCCCCTGTACTACAAACTTCCTACTAATACAGTATAGCGTACAACTTAACGATGTGCAAACCGGAAACCTGAATCCGCCACCTGGCTGAGGGCCGGGGGCGCCGTACCGAAACGACGGATGGGAGGGCAGGGGCACCCTCCCATACGAATCGTATGGCCCCTTTTTCAGAACCGCACAACGTTGCCGACGACGATCTGGTACTTGTCCACGCCCGGTTCCTTGACGAGGGGAACCGCCACGCCGAGAAAGATGATATGGCCGAAGGCGCTTCTCAGGTTGCCGAATCGCAGCCCGACCCCGACGTCCGCGTAGGTTCTGCTCATCCGGCCCGTACGGAAGTCCCGGACGGCGCCCACGTCCGCGAAGCCTGCGAAGCCCACCCTAACAAGGCCCCATAGGGACCATGGAGTCACCACCCTGTCTTCGATGGAGAGCAGCCACTTCCGGTCTCCGGCTTGGAAGTGGTTCGTGTATCCCCTCAATCCCTCGTCGCCACCGAGGTAGAGCATCTCCTCCGGGTCCAGCCTGTTGCCCGCGGCCAAGTTAAGGTTGAAAGCAAGCGTTTGGTAGGCAAAGCGCTGGTCGTAGTAGCTGAGTTGCGTCTGCGCCAGCAGGTCCTCGAACCTCCCGCCGTTTCGCCGCCCGTGGCTTTTCAGATTCCAGAGGAAAAGGCCGTATTTGCCCGCTGCAAAGCCCTTGTTAAGGGCAACTTCAGCATAGGAGGCGTTCTCTATGCTACCGAGGGACTCGAGAAAGTACCCCGCCGCTACATTCAGGTTCCAGCCAAGGTTGAAGTCCTCAACCCGGTCGATTGACGCCAGGTTTTCAAAGGTACTGTAGCGGTCCTGGAGGAATTGCCAGTGGAGCAGGAAACCCCTGTAACGCCGCTTGGCTAGGAGGGGCTCCGGCAGGAAACCCCGGCGGTAGGTGACGAGCTTGCCGTACGAATCAGTGGTTGCCCTGAATTCCAGTCCCAGGCGTAGGGAGGAGCGTACCTCCCGCCGGTAGGCAAACCCGGCGTAGGCGTTTACGTTCTCAATGATCGATGGAAAATCGTAGACGGCGTGGCCTTCGTTGTATAGGGTCTCGTGGAATTGCGTCCTGCTCGCGGAGAAAGTCACCGCCCAAGGCGTGTCGAGGGAATAGAAGGGTCTCCGGATACGGAAGATTGTTCCCGTGCCGTCGGACATGTCGCGGTAGTCCGCCAAGAGGGTCCACCGGCTTCCGAAGAGTTGGGGGTCTCCGTAGGCGAACTCGTTGGTTGTGCGCTCGTGGTTCTTATCGCGGCTTACGAGCAACTGCTTGCCTAAACCCAGGAAGTTCTTCTCGTCCGCGCGCACCCGCCAGGAATTCTGCCCGCCCGCGTGGTGCAACGTGATCCCTCCCTCGATGGACCACGCATCCCGAACCATGACCCTTGCGGTCACCACGCCGCCGGACGAGACGCCGGGAACGATATCGGCATCCCTCACGAAGGGGAGTTTCCTGAGAAGCCGTTCGCTCTCGTGGATGACGCGCGCGTCAACGGTGTCGCCCGGCGCGAAGAGAATGATTTGCCTGATTACGCTCCGGCGCGTGGTAATATGGACGAAATTTGCCGCTCGTCCGAGCCAGTTATTCTCGTCGGGCTTGGAAAGATCAAAAACGTTATTGACCTTGATGACGATCTTGGTGATGTGGGCGCCCTTCCTCTGTAGGACCACCCAGGGGTCTTCCGCGGCGGACGCAAGGAGATTTCCCGATACCGAGAAACACACACAGGTGATCAGCGCCACGATCGCAATGCGGGAAGGCGCAAAATACGGACATCGCCGCGTGGTCGTCTCCATAGCTCTAAAGGCTGAATGGAAATATCCTGGTGCATGGCTCACCTGCGCGTCGAGTCGGGAGACGCGGGCACCATTGCGGAGCCGTACCTGATTTCAACGATATTACCGCCGCCGTCGGAGTTATCAGCAGATAGCTGCACCCTGTCCACCTCCACCGTTGCATGATAGCACGTAGTTGTTCAGGCCATGAAGCCGGGATTCACCACCATGCACCGGGATTTCGCCTGCCTACCGCGTTGCGCGCAAACGCGGCCTGCCTGTGCGGGCCTGTGCGAGCGGGTCTTCCTGGCACGCAGACGGGTGCGTCACACAGACAGGCGCAGGCAGGTATGGCGGGACAAGGCTCATCTGCCCGGTTAAATGGCGGATTTAGGGAACTTCCCGCCACTTGCTCGACAACCCGTTTTCGGATAAGGTTGCTTTTTGGGATTCGCCAACGCATGGAAGGGGAGGATATGGGCACACAGAAGAAAAGTAAGCAGCAGTTGGAGTTGCCGGGCAATGCCTACACGGAACTCAAGCCGGGAGAGAAGTACGTTCCGATAATCACTGCCGAGTCGGGAGTTCCTGAAATCACCGCGCGTTCCGTTACCTTCGGCATCTTTATGATCATCCTCTTCTCGGCGGCGGCTGCCTTTATCGCCCTGAAGCTGGGCCAGGGGATAGAGACGGCGATTCCCATCAGTATTCTGGCGGTGGGATACGC
>CAZIBS010000011.1:0-32492 GCA_964537405.1 uncultured Thermoanaerobaculia bacterium
CTGAAATCCTGGCAAGCGAAGCGAGACCAGGACCTGGAATGACGGTTTGGGGGTGCGCCGTCGGATTCCGGACAAGCCGGAATGACGGTTTGGGGATGCGCCGTCGGATTCCGGACAAGCGGGAATGACGGATGGTGGCGGGAATGACGGATGGTGGTGCGGGAATGAGGAAGAAGAAAGGGCACCTCGCTATTTAGTATGGGTAATGTCATTTGGGAAGGACCCAACAACCCAAGGGGGTTTAGCGCATTCCGGACCACCGGAAGGGCAGGACGACCGAAAAGGCAGGGAAGCCCCCTGCCACCCGGCACGGCGCTCAGGTCGCTCCCCAGCGTTGCCCTACCCTCCGACTGGGCATCAATGATTATAACCTTCTCATGATAAAGGGCAAATGTAGTTAACATGGGTTTACCCACATGAAACAGCGAGGAGCCCTATATATCAATATCAGCCTTTTGTCAGACTGGGTTTATGCAATAGGCTCTTAGTTCAAGACTATCTTCAGTTGACCTTTTCCCTGTAAGTGCCGGTTCTGGTATCAACGACGATCTTGTCGCCCGGGTTGATGTGAAAGGGCACGCTGACAACCGCCCCGGTGTCGCACTTTGCGGGTTTTCCACCGGAAACGGTATCGCCCTTGAAACCGGGTTCCGTGTCTACAATGGTCAGCGTTACGAAGTTGGGCAATTCCACGCCCAGCGGGCGACCGTCGTGCAGCAAAACGCTAACCTCCGCATCGTCGGTCATATATTTTACCGAGTCACCCAGTACGACGACCGGAACGGCGATCTGCTCGTAGCTCTCCTTGTCCATGAAGTAAAAAACGTCGTCTTCCCTGTAAAGAAACTGCATCTTGCGTTCCTGTATTTCCGCCGTCCGGACCTTATCTCCGGCCTTTACGGTTTTCTCCAACACGTGGCCCGTTCTCAAATTGCGAATTCTGGCTCTCGTGAAGGCCGAGCCTTTACCGGGTTTAACGTGATCGGCATCGACCACTTCGTATGCCTCGCCATCCACCAAAAGCTTTCGCCCCTTTCTTATCTCATTGCTTGTGATGAAACCCATTGCCCCTCCGGAAGACGGCCCTGATTACCTTTAATGTAGAGCGACGTTTCGCGACAGCGACGAATAACCAGCCTTGGCGTTTCACCCTGGTTACTGCCTTCCAGGCCTTATCCAATAACATCCATGAACTTGCTCGCCAAACTCTGCACTTTAAAACGCGTCCTGCCGGTCGTCTCACTAAAATCGGTTACCACCAGTATAAAGAGCCCTTCCCTAAGATCGAAGAGAATAATATTGCGGCGGTCAGTCCGTAAAATCAGTTCCGAGAGTTCACCCATATCGAGTTCCTCTCTCAGACGCTTGATTGTTCTGACAATACCATTCATTTCGGCGCTTAGTACTTCGTGAGGGAGTTCCTGCTTGATGCGCGCTTCAACTTCAATCCCGTCATCACCGACTACTGCAACCGCCCTGAATCCCGGCAATCCTTCTTCGAGCTGCTCGAAGAGTGCTTCAAACATTCGACGCCTCCCTCACATTCCTGAGCCATCGTTCAAGAAGATGTATCCTTTTCTTCCTAAGCGCTCTCTTGACGTCCTCCTCTTGAACAGCGGGGCTTTCCGGAGCCTCTCCGGAAATCCTTATCCTCAAGGCTTCGATCTTATCCTTTACGGTCTGCTCATCCGGGCTGACCAGGAGCATACGCTGGTAGACCTCCACCGCCTTCTCCGGGTAACCCTGACTCTCGTAGAGTTCGGCCAGAGTCGTGGTATCGAAGGCGGAATCTTCCTTCCCCGGGACACTTGAACTCGCCGAATCATCCACGGGAAACTCGCCTTCAATCGGGTTCGCATCCTCTGCCGACGAGAGCGTGAACACCTCCGCTGTATCATCTCCAGCGGCTACCTCATCTTCAGTCGGCTGAAAACCCGGGACGTCCTCATCGGCCGTGTCTGACCAGTTCTCAACTTCATCGCCCGGTTCATCCCATACATCCGATCCTTCTATGGTTTCCCGGGCTTCCTTTTCATTCTCGCCTTCATTTTCCAGACTGGTTTCTCCCCCGGCATCAAATGAAACAGTCCCGGAAGACGATGAAACCGCGGGCTGTTTTACCTCAACGGTATCCGGCTCGGAAGCCGCTTTCCCCTTCACCGCCGTTCCTTCAACATGTTTCGCTGGTGACTTCCGGGTAGCGGCACCGGCTTCTAGTTCGGCCACTCTCTCATCCACCTGTCCTAGCCCGGGCTCGAAGAGCTGAACGATTCGGTAGTGCTTCAAAGCCGGTTCCATATTTCCCTGGCCGTAGTAAATGTCGGCAGCCAAGTGGTTTGCGGGAATGTTCTCCGGGAGCGCTCTCAGGACCTTCTCAACCTGCTCCACCGCATCGCCGAGTGCACCCTTTGCCACTTGTATCCGGGCGACAAGAACGCGCGCCTGCCACTGAGTGGGATTAAGCTCCAGTCCCTTCTTACAGAGTCCGAGGGCCTCATCAAAACGTCCCTTTCGCTGGTACTCGCGCGCCAGATCGTAAAATCGGCGCATCTTAGGGTCGTTCTGAACCTCCTTCTCCAGGGAAGTCGGCTCCTCGGCCATCAATAGTCTCCAATGTTGAAAACATAGTTTGCCCGGATGGTCTTCGGCCTTCCATCTTTAACGGCGTGCGCATGGAATACTACATGCACCTTAACCGTTGCCACATCGGCCGTCCCTATGAATCCCGAAGCATTATCGTTCAGGTAGGATTCAGTTACCAAAGACACTAAGTACCTTGTCGGAGAGTTGGGACTGACCTTGGTCCTCGTATGCTGATGGTCATCCAGCGGAAGAGCGAGCAGGTGCCCACCGGGATCGCTCACCAGTGTAAAAGTCGTCGTGTACCCATCAATGATCCAGGCGTCCGAAGCAAGCATTGAAAGGCCTTCACCGTCGAGTCGAACGCTGAATAGAAAGTTCGCCGACTGCGCGACCGCCGGAGTTACCGGCACGTTCATCGACGGTGGGTACGCTCCCTGGTAGACGAGTTTGGCAACCGGATTCAGGTGCTTATTGCTGCCACATCCTCCGACGGTAGCCAGAAGTAGAACCGTGATGAGCAACGAAAGAAAAAGGCTTTTTTTTTTCATACTCTCCTACCTGACAATTTTGGGGGTGAGGAAGATGAGAAGTTCGTCGTTGGTCCTCGTCTTTGACCTGTTCTTAAAAAGCCAGCCCAGAACCGGTATCTTCGCAAGGAATGGCAGACCGTTTTCCGCAATGGCCTCGTTGTTTATAAAAATTCCGCCGATCACGGCAGTGTGACCATTCATGACCTTAAGCACGGTCTTAGCCTCTTTCTTGAGAATTGGTGGGGGCTGGTTTCCCTGTTGGTTGGCGAAGTCAATCGAATCGTTCGTAATGTCGACCGTCATGTTAATGTTGCCGTCCGCGCTGATATGGGGTGTAACGTCCAGCTTCAGCAGTGCGTTCACGAAGATAACCGTCATCTGGTCATTGGTTACGATAGGAATGGGGATTTGCCTCCCCGATTCGATGCTTGCCTTCTGGTTGTCTTCCGTTAGGATCCTGGGCGCTGAGAGAACTCTGCCCCGGCCCTGATTCTCCATCGCAGCCAACTGGACATCCAGGAGAAACGAACCGGCGACGTTGCCGAGAGTGAGGTCTATAAAGCCGTTGGAAGCGGCCGCTGGCACGTTAACGGAGAAGTCTCCCTTACTGTAACTCGGCCAACTCGTCTGGTTGTTTTTAAAGTTGTGGTTCCAATTCCCTCCCCAGGAAATACCGAAGTCCTGGGCCCAGGAAACAGTCGTCTCAACTATCCGAGCTTCAATAAGAACCTGTGGGGCCGGCGTGTCTAGGGAGTTGATCAGCTTCAAGAGACTCGCCTTCCTTGATGGAACCTCCCGGATGATCAGAGTGTTGGTTCTTGGGTCGACGATGATGTCGCCTTGCTTACTAATAAACTTCGAGGCGATAGATTGCATCTTGGACGCCTTGGCATAGGAGAGCCGTTTCGTGAAGGTGACCGGTACCTCGGCGAGGAGCTTCTGTTTTCGAATCCGTTGTTGTTGCGCAAACCTGCTAGCTATCTCCGCCGCGGGCGCCACCCAGATAACATTGTTCTCGTAGATGTAGTCCAGACCATTGTTCTTGAGAATAATATCCATGGCCTGATCCCAGGGAACGTTGGTCAGGTCCACGGTCACTTTGCCCCTCACGGCCGGGTTAACCACGATGTTCATCTTCGAAATATCGTGGAACATTCTCAGTACGTCTCTTATGTCGGCATCCTTCAGGCTGAGTGAGATAGGTTCGCCGGTATACTTGGTGCCGGCGCCCGAAATCGTCTTCTCCTGGAAGGAGAGTGGAACACCGCCGGCAACAAGAGTCTTTCCCTTGGCGCTCTTCAGCGAAGAGTTCTGGGCCACGAAGAGATCCTTGTACCCCTTAAACTCCTTGCTGCGGTTTGGGGACAGTGGCGTCAGGTCGACCTTGACGTTTTCGAGCCCACTCTTCCTCGTGCCGTTCATAGAACCGCCGGGCTTGTCGGCCGCTACATGGGCCGCGACATGGAGAGAGGAAACCTTTGGGCTTGGTTTAGCAACCGGTTGCGGCACGGCAACCAACCGGGATTCCTCTTGCCGGTTCTTTGCGGGCGACTTAACTTCCGCAAGGGCGGGTTTGTCACCGCTCTTCTTCTTTAGCCACACGCTGACCACCGAACCGGCGGCGCTTACGATTACAGGATTAACCGCCCTCTTCATATCCAGGACGACCCTTGTTATTGCGGGCTTTGCCTGAAGAATGCCCACGCGGACCCGTTCGATTTCGCCCGCGCCCTTCACCATGTTCGGCACCGACCCCTTGTTGACCCCGTACAGGTCAACAACTATGCGATTGGGATGGCTCATCGTAAAATATTTATAGCGGGGGCTGCCGTTGGCTTGTATGCCAACCGAAGAGCCATTGCTAGCCACCGATATCCCCAGCAACATGTTGGCTTTACGCAGAGAACTTTTTGCCGCGATACCCGGCGCGTTACCCACCCTTGCCTTTTTATCGGCGGAAGACGAAGGCTGCTTATGAAAAACCGCCGGCTCGGTAACCTTAACGGGGTTTTTGCCCGCCTGAACCACCGTTACCTCCAGCTTGTTTCCCTCGCTGGTAACAATACATTTGGCCAGATAGGCCTTCTTTATCTCCAGCTTGGCCAGTGCCCGACCACGGGTCGTACTGATTGCCACGACCTTGACCGAGCGAACGCCGTCTTTATTGACAACCAACGTCTTCGGAATCTGCGAGACGTCGACATCCGCCATATCAACAACGAAAGTTTCGGGGTCATAGTCGTAATAGGTATAGTCCATGATAGGATGAACACCGGTCACTCCGACGACCACGGCTCCGTTCTCACTCTTGCTGAACAGGCTGTTCAAGGTATTCAGCGAGGAAGTGCCGACTCCAGCTGCAAGAACGGCGCTGGTCGCCAGACAAGAGAGAACCGCTACCCATAGGGCAATTCGCTTACTCATTTTCCCTCCCCTTTTCCCTTTCTCTTAATCCTAAGTACCAAGTTCCGAAACGGTTTAATGGCGGTTGGATCATTCAATTCCTGCTGAATGACAATTGCGCCATCCTGAGAAGAAATACTCAAAACTACGCCATCCGAAAATTTGTCTCCGGCCAAAACCTTGTACGCTTTTCCGTCAGGACCCTGGAACCAGGCCTGTACTTGTTGGGGCGTCTTGACAATCATCTCCAGGGTACAGTCCTCAACGGTATAGCGGGAAATCCCCCTGGTACCGGGGTTTGTTTTCACGTCTTTCCCAGTGCCTACCTTTCCAACAAGCGGTGTAAATGGGTCTCTGTCCGCCATATGGTGATAGAGGCTTTCACCTTCAACCAGGTATTGCTCTTCGTTGAGACCAGAGCTTGAACTTCCCTGAGAAGGCTGACCTGGCGGTGAGACGGTAGCGTTGACGTGCTGGAGCGTCTTAACAACCGGCTGGGCCGCAACACTCCCGAACCAGCAGACCGCAAACGCCGCCATTATCCAAAGAACTAGCCGTCTTCGTCTCATGGACCCTCCTCCAACCCTTTAAAGGCATCCGGATTCTGCATGTATACAAGCGAGCTGAAATCCGCCTTGATGGTCCCCCCGCCCCCGCGGGACGCGGACATTTTAAGGTTGTTTATGTTCACAATCCGTCTCATGTGCGCTATCTTATCAAAGAAGAGGGCTAGATTATTATAGTCCCCTGTAACTTCAATCTTGTAGATCTGTTCGGAATACAAGTCCTGCTTCGTTATTTGCGAGGGATTGATCTTCACGATGCCAAGGTTCTGATCCCTGGCGAAGCTCTGAAAGACTCTCAGGAGCTGCCCCGTTTCAGGGTTCACCGGTATAATTGACTTCAAGACTTCCAAGTCCCTGCGAATTCCGTCGAGTTGCCGGTTGAGTTCCGCAACCCTGGCTTGGGCTTCCTTGCCCCTCAAAATCTCGCTGGCGAGATTGTCGCGGTCCCGCGTCTGCGACTTTATTTTATCCCTCTGGCTGGAGAGCAGGGTCAACCACATCACGGCAAAAAAGAGGCCGCAAACCACCAACACGCTCAACCACTGCGCCCAGCGGGGCAGTTTTACAAACTTGTCCATGGTTTACCCTCCTACCCTTTGCCCGGGGCCGCGGCAGCCTTCCCCGTGACCGGATTATACGACATGCTCAGGCTGTACGTATAGACCTTGCCGCCCCGTCCCTGCTGTTGGACATTCCCGAGTTCCACGTTTGAGAACGCCTTGGCGGCCACCAGATTGTCGTACAGAGTGGATATTGATTTAATATTCTTTGCCTTCCCGCTCAAGTGGATTCCCCTTCCCGTCTGACTGACCTTGTCGTACCAAGCGCCTTGCGGCAGGATTTCCACAAGACTGTTCATCAGTCGCACCGGAACGCTCTGTTGGTCTTTGAGCTTCCTGATCTGGTCCACCTTGTCGCCGTATTCTTTCTTCTCCTTTTCGAGCTTCGCAACCTTTTTGCGAGGCGCCTCGTAGGTCTTCAACTCTATCTTCTGTTGGGTTATCTTTGCGGCGAGGCTGCGATTTTGCATCATCAGCCACGCCCCCCAGGCAAGCGTTCCTAGGACGACCAGCACCATGAGCGTGGCGAAACCACCCCACGGTGGAGCCCCTTCGCCGGGAGCCGTCAAGGCCGCGGTGGAGATGCGCATACCACCGCCCCGCTTGCCGCCATGCCCCTCCCTGAGCAAATTGATTCGGATCATTTAATCCCCCATCTTGCGCAAGGCCAAGCCCACGGCAACCGCGAAATGCGGCGCCAGGCGGCTGACTTCATCCATGGCAAAGTGCCGCTCGTCTATGGAAATATTCTGAAAAGGATTCATGACGTCAACCGGCACTCCGAAAAACTGACTCAGGTACTTATCGAGATTGGGAACCAAGCTGCCCCCTCCCGAGAGGACAACTTTGTGGATGGTGTTTTCTCCGGTCGTCACCCGGAAGAAATCAAGGGTTTTCTTCAACTCCGCGCCGAACTCCTCCGTCGTACTGTTTATAACCGGGGTAAGCGCCTCGAAGTTGACGCCCTCCACGGCTTCTCCCTTTTTCGCCGACTCGGCCTGATCGAAGGAGAGGCTCAGCTCCCGCTGAAGCGTATCGGTATAGGCGTTGCCTCCGGTTTGAATGTCGCGCCAGAAGAGAGGGCTGCCGCCCTTCATGATCGATATATTCGTGGTTCCCGCCCCAAGATTCACGAGAGCCACCACTTCGTCTCCCGCGATGGAATAGTTAATTTCAAAGGCGTTCTGTATGCAGAAGGCGTCAATATCGAGAACGGAGGGGTTTAGTCCGGCCTGGCTCACCAGCGCGGTGTACTCAGCTATAAGATCGCGTTTGACGGCCACCAGGAGCACGCTGATATTTCCCGATTCGGGATCCGCGGCCAGTTCCTGGTAATCTATCTTGACCTCTTCAATATCAAAGGGGATGTACTGGCCCGCCTCCCATTGAATCGCCTCCCCCAGTTCCGCCTCGCTCATGGCCATCAAGGAGATGCGCTTGATAATAACCGAGTTTCCATCCACCGAGATAGCAACGTTGAGGTTTTTGATGTTCTTGTCGCGGGTGAGTTTGTTGATGGCGGAGATAACCGCGCCGGAGTCCATTATTGTTCCGCCTACTATTGCTTCGGGCGGCAACGACTCCTCACCAAAGGATTTCAGCTCAAAACCCTTCCCTTTGCCCAGATCCGCGACCTCCACCATCTTGACGGCGGAAGACCCGATATCCAAGCCCAACAGGTTTTTGCTCTTTCCAAAGAACACTGCCGATTCCCCTTTTAAAAGCGCCCCAAGGCCCCCATACTTAATCCTCTACATCAACATATCTTATAGAAACCCGAAAGTCAAGTACCAAATCCGATACGTGGCTCTCCCAACCACCGGACTATTATAAACCCAAGACGCGGCATTGGCAATCCCTTGCCATTTTAAGCGCCTGATGGTATCTTGATCGCCTGGGACGCCGCTCGCCCCACGGCTTGAAATGCCCGGAGAAACAAGTGGATAAACGCACTCATGCCAGGTCTGAAGGAGCCGTCGGGCGAATTGGAGACACCCTGAGCCAGCGGAGCCTGCCCTCCAACCTGGAAGCCGAGAGGGCCCTTTTGGGGGCCATTCTTCTCAATAACGACCTCTTCGAGGAAGCAAGGGAAAAACTCCTGGCTTCCGATTTCGCCTTGCCTTCGCACCAAACGATCTTCTCGGCTTTCGAAAAACTCAAGAGCGAGAACCAGCCTTTCGACTTGGTGACTCTCGTCGAGTGGTTGAACCACCACGGCCAACTCGAAGCGGTGGCCGGCGCCGAATATCTGGGCGAGTTGATTTCGGGCGCCGTTCGCCTGACGACGGTTTCGCACTACCTCCGGATAATCAAGGGGCGCTCCATCTTGAGGCAACTGATCAAGAGGGCCAGCGGAATCATCACCGAAGCTTACTCCTCAAGCCAGGAACCTGAAGAAGTACTGGCGCAAGCTGAACAGAGCATCCTTGAGATTGGAGACAGCGTAATCACTTCCACCCTCAGACCCATGGACTCTCTGGCTGCTGAAACCGCCCTGAAGCTCGATTCTCTCGTCCAGCGGGGCGAACACGTTACGGGGATTTCTACGCACTTCACCAAGTTGGACGATCTCACTTCCGGATTTCAACCAAGCGACTTCATAATCCTCGCGGCCCGGCCCTCGGTAGGTAAGACATCCCTGGCTCTCGGCATATCCTACAACGTTGCGCGCGCCGGCAAAACGGTCGCCTTCTTCAGCCTTGAAATGAGCGCGGAACAGGTCTTCTTCCGCCTGTTGAGCATGGCCAGCGGCATCGACCTACAGCAGCTCCGCACCGGACGCCTGGGAAAGAAGAAGCAAACGGAAGCAAGTATGAAGATAGACGAACTGGCCACGCTTCCTCTCTATATTGATGACGGCTCCGTTCAAACCACCCTCGACCTCGGCGCCAAACTCAGGCGCTTGAAGAGCAGCCACGGTCTGGACCTGGCGGTCGTCGATTACATCGGACTCATGCGGGGAGTGGGACGTTACGAGAACCGCAATCTCGAAGTATCTTCCATGTCCAGAGGGCTCAAAGCAATCGCCAAGGATCTTCGCATCCCCGTCCTGGCCCTATCGCAACTTTCCAGGGCCTCCGAAAAACGGGGCGAGGGAAAGGAGCCCCTCCTCTCCGACCTGAGAGACTCCGGCTCGCTGGAACAGGACGCCGACGTGGTCCTTTTCCTCCACAGGAACACGCGCGCCAAGGACGATGACGATGACGCCCGTAAGCGGGCCAGGCTCATCATAGCCAAGCAGAGAAACGGCCCCACGGACACCGTGAACCTCACCTTTTTGGAATGGAGGGCCCAGTTTGCCAACCCCGCAACTGAAACGCCCGGTGAAGAACCAAGCTACTGAAGTAGCGCCCAACGACCTACGGCCAACGGTTTTGGAAATAAACCTGGACGCCGTAGCCTCGAATTTTAACACCCTTGCCGCTTATGCCGGAAACCTCCCTTTGCTTGGCGTCGTTAAGGCCAACGCTTACGGTATGGGCGCCATTCAAGTTGCAAGGACGCTCCAGGAAAACGGCGCCGCCTGGCTGGGTGTTGCCATGCCAGAGGAGGGAGCGCAGCTTAGGAACGCCGGACTTGACCTGCCCATTCTACTGCTGGGGCCGGTCGCCCCCCGCCAGATTCCCTTTGTACTGCGTCACCGAATCACTCCCGCCGTCCATTCCGTCTCCTTCCTGGAGGCGCTGGAGAGAGAAGCCCAACGGCGTGGAATAAAGGTGAAAGCCCATATAAAGGTCGATTCGGGAATGGGGCGCGTGGGTTTTCGCCCCGAGGAATTGGGCGCCCTCATCAAGACAGCCTCGCTCTCCCCCCACGTCGAACTGGCCGGGCTCTTCTCAAACCTTGCCAGCGCAGATAACCCCTCCTCGCCCCAAACGGCCAGGCAGCTTGACCGCTTTCTCTCGGCGGAAAGGGAGTTGAGACGGGGGGGAATCGCACCCCGCTGGGTACACCTCGCCAATTCGTCAGGGCTTCTCAGCCACCAGGCTACCAGGCTTACACTGTGTCGCCCCGGCCTCACGCTCTACGGGCTCCTTCCCTCAGAGAAACTCCCCGATATCGGGCTTGTCAACGCGATTTCCTTCAAAACCATAGTCAGCCAGGTCAAGAAACTGCCCGTTGGTACACCGGTCGGCTACGGCGCCACGTACGTCACGCCTCGTCCCATGAGAATAGCCATCCTTCCCGTGGGGTACGCCGATGGTCTGCCCCGGGCTCTCAGCAACGGCCGGGGCAGCGTACTGGTCAACGGCGCCTTCCACCCCATCGTGGGACGCGTGAGCATGGACCTCATCGCCATCGACCTTAGCGGTGCCGAGCGGGTGAAGGAATGGGACACCGTGACTCTATGGGGAAGGGAAGGAGATTTGAGCCTTACCCCCTGGGACTGGGCCCGCCTTTCGGATACGATCCCTTACGAAATAATGACCGGGATCAGCAATCGTGTCGCCCGCCGCTACACCTACAGGGACGTTGCCTGGAACGAATCAGAACTGATTTAGCGATCGACCGGAATTCACCCTCTTCTTCCAGCCGAAGGTAAGAAGCAGGATCCCGGTTGCCGCCATGGCCGCGGTCATCCAATACGGGACCTGCTCCACGGCGCCGGCTCCCCCCCCTTCCGAGATGAGAACCAACACCAGACTGTTGTGTAGGGCGTGCCCCAGCACGGCGAGCCAGATATTGCCGGTTCGCAGGACCACGGCGGCCAATGCCGTCCCTATAATTGCAATCGGTAGAAAGCGAAGCAGAGAGCCGTGAAAGAGCGCGAACACCATTCCTGAAGCAACGCACGCCGCCATGGGAGGCCATCGCCTCAGGCAGGCCAATACGCCTCCACGAAAGAGCAGTTCCTCGCACAGGGCCGGAACCCCGGCGAAAAGTATAAAACGCGTGAGAAGGGGCGGCCCCAGGACAACGTTACGGAGCAGTTCCTCCTCCCCGGACGAAGCCGGGAGACGTGAAAGCAGTCCCGCCACCGCCAGAGCGAGAATCGAGCCGCCCACGGCCAGAGCCGCCGCTGCCAGAAAATCTGCAAAGGCAAGGCGTTTTGAGGGGATCACGAAATGCACTACTCCACGCTTCCAAGCCCACACCAGCGTCGGCGCCGCAAATGCGGCTACGGGGAGAAAACCGGCCGTCCACCATACGGACAGCCCCCAAAAGAGAACGCCACCGCCTAAGAAAAGGCAGGCGGCCATTGCTAAAAGTAAGAGAGCTTCCATCGGATAGGGAGGTTCGACAAAATGCTTGATGCGAGAAGAGTTTACCCCGTCTCCCAAAAGCCCGGGTTCTTCGTGGAGTGTGGAATTAATTAAGGCGCCCTCCAGGATAACCGGGGTTCTACACCACCCTCATTCCGCGATTGAAACGCCCGGGCCTTCGAATCGCGAGTGCTTCTCCCGGGGAAAAAAGCATTATTTGGAACGGGGAGGACCATTCCCTCCCGGCCCAAACCTTGGCGCCTTCCCGGCCTTCGGTCCGAAGGCCCCAAATCCATTGATGGGTTAAACACCATAGGCACGAAACCGTGGACCGCAAAGTTTTTCCCGGCCGTCCGCATCAATCATCGCGGGATTGGGACCCCGACCGGGAACCTTCGCTGCCGCCGGAAAGAGCCCTAATCTTGCGGTGCAATGCCTCCAGGCACTCGCGCATATATTTCCCGGCTTCCTCTTGCCCGATGCGGGTAAGCCTCCCGACGACGTTGATAGATTCTCTTGTGGCTCGCAGGGAGGCAAGGTAAGATCTGCAAGCCTCGCAATGGTCGAAATGGCGGGCGACTTCCTTGCACCGCTCGGGAGTCAACTCACCATCAAGGTAGGCGGAGAGATCTTCGAAAATTTTACGACACGTCTCGTCATCGTGCTCCACGCCGCTCCTCCTTACGCATCACTCTAGCAGGAGTCCGCCCGGTGTCAAGCGACATCCACCACCCAGTGTGTCCGTTCGGAAGGCCGGATGGACATTATTTACATTTACCGCTGTTTTCAAGATCGTCTCCGGCTCTCGGGAAAAAAATTGGGAGACTCACCTTCCTTGCCGTACGGTCCATTTAATTGCTACAATAATAAAGGTCAGAAGGGAGGCAACATGAAAGATTCGTCAACACCGGTAGCGGTAATAATGGGGAGCGCATCGGACGCTCCGATCCTGGCGCCCTGCATGGAAACGCTCAGGGCCTTCGACGTCGGCTTCGATGTCCGCGTGCTCTCCGCGCACAGGACGCCGGACGAAACCGCCGGTTACGTAAAAACGGCCACGGAGAACGGAATCGAAGTCTTCGTGGCCGCCGCCGGAATGGCCGCGCACCTCGCGGGGGTCGTCGCCGCCAACACCACCCGACCCGTCATCGGCATTCCAATAGCCTCCGGTCCCCTTAACGGCCGGGACTCGCTCCTCGCCACGATAATGATGCCCCCGGGGGTTCCCGTCGCCACGGTCGGCGTCAACGGCGCGGTAAACGCCGCACTGCTGTCCTTGCAAATTCTTGCCCTTTCCCGCCCCGAACTTCGTGAAAAACTCTCGGCCCACAGGAAAGCGCAGCGCGAAAGGGTGCTCGATGCGGACAGAAAACTGGTCCGAGGATAGGAAGTTCCTTTCCCTAGCCCGTTCCCACCACGGAGAATACGGTGAAGACCGTCCAGGCCTCTGACCACGAATGGCTGGAAATCACCCTGGCCCACCTCAGGAATGGAGGGGTCGCCGCCCTTCCCACCGATACCGTCTACGGCCTGGCCGCATCTATAGCCCGACCCTCCGGTGTGCGTTCCATTTACCTTATGAAGAAACGCCCCGGCGAAAAAGCCCTGCCGCTCCAAACCGCCGGCGTTGAAGAAGCTGCTGCGTGGGGTTTTCACTTCTCAAGAGGCGCGCTTGCACTCGCCGAGGCCTTCTGGCCCGGAGCGTTGACCCTCATTCTCCCACGTCCCGCGGCGTGCCCCGCCTGGTTCGCACCGCGAAGCGGGACACTCGCGCTGCGCGTACCCGGTCATCCCGTCCCACTGGCCGTACTTCGAGCACTCTCGGAGCCCATGGCCGTTACAAGCGCCAACCCAAGCGGCGCTCCCGATGCAAAGACCGCCGTGGATGTCGAAGCCTTTTTCCGGGAATCGGAGGAATTGCTCGTCGTAAACGGAGGCGGCACACCCGGCGTCGCACCGTCAACCGTCGTTGACGCCACGGGCCCGGAGCCAAAAATCACCAGAAAAGGGCCGCTTTCATTCGAGACGATAAGAGAGGCGTGGGATGGAAGATAGGCCAAGACGCGTGACCGTCCTGACCGGTGCGGGCATCTCCGCCGAGAGCGGCATAGCAACCTTTCGCGGCAGCGGCGGCATGTGGAACGACGTCCCGATCGAAGAGGTCGCCACTCCTCAAGGCTTCGCCAGAGATCCGGAAAAGGTTTGGCGCTTTTATGCCGCAAGGCGCGAGCAGGCGGCATCCTGCTCCCCCAACGTCGGCCACCGGGCCCTTGCACGGCTGGAAGAAGCCCTGGGAGAGCACTTCACCCTTGTTACCCAGAACGTGGACGGTCTTCACGAGGTAGCCGGTAACAGGAATATACTGGAGATTCACGGAAGCCTGTGGAGATTCCGCTGCACCCTGTGCGGCATCGAAAGAAAAGACCGCTCCGTTCCACTTCCCGAATTGCCCCCGCGCTGCGATTGCGGAGGAATGCTCAGGCCATCCGTCGTCTGGTTCGGAGAGGCCATGCCCGAAGTCGTCTTTTCAAAGGCCGTCGAAGCTTCCCAGGAAGCCGCGCTCTTCCTTATCGTCGGAACCTCCGCACAAGTCGAACCCGCAGCCGGCCTCGCCCGCCTGGCCGCCTCTCGCGGCGCCGACCTTTGGGAGATCAACCCGGAAGAGACTCCCCTCACGCAATTCTGCCGGCGCTCCTGGCGCGCGCCCGCCGGAGAGGTCATGGGCGAGGTGGTAGATTCGGCCCTCTCGGCCGTAGAGTAAAAATGGGGGGAATGTTATGGGAGCGTTAATCATTGGAATTCGGGGCGAATTGTTTTGTCCGGGTACGCGATCCCCGGCCCCTGCGGGACGGGGCCGTGTCCCCGCAAAACGGCCGGGGTCCGTCCGATGCCCGCCCCTCCTGTCATTGCGAGGAGGACAACACCCGACGTGGCAATCCCGTTGTGCCGTGCAGGCCGGAACGACGCCTCGGGTTGGTTTTGCAGGAACGGCGTCGGCCTTGGACAAGCAAAGGCCGCCGACCGCACCCGAAGGGACGGGACCATGTCTTATTCCGGTATAGGAGCCTGTTGCACGACTCCGGTACGCGCTTTTGTAGAAAAATTCGGCTTCGTAAAATGGCCGAGGATCAACGAGAATGACTAAACCTATACAAAATGACCCCCTGTAAAACACCAAAGATGTCAATTTTGCGCTTCGTGCAACAGCCTCATAGGTTCTATCATCCAAGCCCTCTCCGCCTGTCTGCCGCCGGGCAGGCCGCCCTCGGTCCTTGGTTAGGTGGCGGATTCAGGTCAAACGTTGCCAATCTATAGCAGGGGCCTTATATTAACTCCCTGGGAGGCGCCCATGAGAGAGATGATCCGGAGGCAGATCCGGGAACACCCGCTGATTCCAAGAATCCTCGACCTGGCATCCGGATGGGACGAACCGGTCTTCCTCGTCGGCGGCGCAATAAGGGACTTCGCCCTGGGTATTTCACCACGGGATATAGATTTTGCAACCGGACATCCCTACGAGGCTGCGAGCTTCTTCGCGGAGCGCTACGGCGGAAAAGTAATCCCGCTCGGCAAAGATTCAACTCCTACCTATCGCATCCCGCTTTCCCGAGTATCCATCGACTGGACGGGCCTGCAGGACGGGTCGCTGGAAAGCGACCTGCGCCTCAGGGATTTCACGCTCAACTCCATCGGGTACGCTCCCTCCGAGGACCGCTTCTACGATCCCACCGGAGGTTTTCAAGACCTCGCCGCACTTAAGATACGGATGACCTGTCCATCGGCCTTTTACGACGATTCCCTGCGCATTCTCAAGGCTTACAGGCTCTTCGCCCAGTTTCCCTCGTTGGAATTCGACCAGGCGACCGGGGAAGCCCTTGGCAACGAAGCCGCGGCCATTATGGACGCCGCGCCCGAACGCCTGAGAATGGAGCTTACGCGGCTATGCGAGAGCGAACGCGCCGGCGAAGCCCTCACCAGGATGGCCGAATCCGGGGTTCTCTTCGTCCTGATACCGGAAATGTCCTCTTTAAAGGATCTCAAACAGAACGACTTCCACCATACCGACGTGCTCAACCATACCCTGGAAGCCCTCCAGACCCTCGACGGAAACCCCTCATGGCCGTCGGAGCTTTCCCTTCCGCCCTTCACCCAACAACAAAAGATGGTCTTGCGCCTTGCCCTTTTGCTTCACGACAGCGGCAAGGCCGACACCAGATCTCTGGGTGAAGACGGCCGTACACACTTCTACGGCCACCCGAAGTATTCGGCGGCGAAGGCACGGAGAATACTCAGGAGACTCTGCTTCTCCAATACCGACACGGCCCGGGTCTCCGAACTGTGCCTCAACCACTTGAGACCCCTGGGACTCATCAATACCGCCCATCGCGGGAAGGCGGTAAGGCGGCTGGTCCATTCCATGGAGGAACTGCTCCCCCTCCTTCTCGCCCTCTCCTATGCCGATAAATTAGCCAGCCGCGGCAGAAACTATGAGGCGAACCTGGACGAGCTGCGCCGTCTCTCGCGGGAGGTCATGGCCGTTGACCTTAGCGAGGGAGAAAGCCTTCGCCACATACCCAAGTTGATTGACGGTCTTCAAGCCTGCGCCATACTTGGCATGAGCCGTCCCGGTCCAAACCTTGGCCGCGCCCTGGACGACCTCATGGACCGACAAGTGGAAGGAACCGTCAAAACCAGGGCCGAGGCGACGGAACACCTTCGCCGCTGGGCTGAGAAGAACCTTTAAACAGGCGTCGTAGAACATGTTCAGATGGGGTATGAAGCCGCTTAGTCACAAGTCTGGGGAGCGCCAAGGCGTTCGGCGATAAAGATTAAGGACATTCGATTGGCGGTAAAAACAGAATCCGGCAACCCAACCTGGCCGGACGTAAAGCCGGCGGTGGTCGCCCCGGCTCAGAAACAGTTTCTAAAATTGGTCGCAGTATCGCCACCGGCTATAAAATGGACATTTTCAGCGGTTTTGGCTTGACACCTCGATGCGGTCCTTGGTGCACCTGATCGCGGGGGGCGTACCATCCCTTTTCCCCTTTTTCGAGGGCGGTTCACCGGCTCCGCCGTTCTTCTTACCGGCGGATGGAACTTCATCTTGTTGCTCCTTCGGAAGCGGTTCGCTCAGCTGGGCCATAGCGCGGTAGAGGTGATGCGGATCAAGCCCTTCCACCCCTTCGATCGCGTAGCCCTGCTTCCAGTGCCCGGCGGTACGGTCAAACCCGGAGATCCCCAATTCCGCGATGGTTGATGCGGATAGCCGCACAAGGCCCAACAGGCCGGGTATCCGGGAGAATGACGTTTCACTCATCAAAGGATTGGGGTGTCCCGGAAGCCCGGCCGCGATCCCGAGGACCTTGCGGCTTGATCGGAATCTGATGGCACACCCTCAGGCCGTCATTTCGGATTCCGGACGCGATTCGTTTGCCGGAATGACAGGGAAGAGCCATTATTCCCACCCGTCGGGGTGACGTTGTCCGACCCTGTCCACGTGAAGGTCGCCGGGGCCATGGCGATGGTCGTCCCGCACCGGGTCGAGGTGATCATTATTGTTAGTGGAGAGGTGTCGGCATTGACATGGAAGATCATTCTTTTAAGTGTTGGAGGGATACTACGCCGGATCGCCCTTTGATCAAACCATAGGTCATGGTGCAACGGGGAAGATCTTCTCCGTCGCTGAGGCGGGAACCGAGAAGTTCGCGCAAGGGGACAACCCGGAATCCCCGAATCTTGGCTTCCGACAAGAATTCGGTGAGGCAGGAGGCGTAGGGACCACCTTCCAGTTCCGCGTGGATGGTGAGCACGGGCCAGGAGGATTCGCTCGCGAGGTCAAGAACCCGTTGGAAAAAAGAAGAGGCATCGGGATCTCTTTCGCCTATACCCTCGTCAAGGGTCGGCAGCGTGGTGGGCACTTGGATCGTTTTCAGAACGCGGCCTTCAATGACGGGGTAAAAAGGGGCCGTGCCCCTGCAATCCGAGCCGTAGAGGAGGCCCAATGTATCCTGGTATCCCAGGCTGTCATCGCTACAGAGCCAAGCGGGGGAAGCGAAGGTTTCCGGGGCTTTTCCATAGACGGCACGGTAGGCTGACGCCCCTCGTGCAAGCTCCCGCGTCATCCGAGCGTACGAGAAACGGCGCAGGCCGTCTTGCCATGCGCGGTGGTCCCAGGCGTGCACGCCCACTTCGTGACCTTGCGAAACAATCTGCCTCGCTAAAACGGGGAAAGCCGCGGCGATGCGCCTTGAAGGCAGGAGCGTACCGGAAAGCATGGTCCGAAGACCGTAAACCTTGGGCGCGCCCGTTCTCAACATCTTCCTCAGGAAGCCGGGACGCCTGAATACGTTAAAGATGGCCCTGCCCGATCTATCGGGGCCGAAGGCCAGGTAGAAAGTGGCCTTTACGCCTGCTTCACGAAGGAGTTCCAGGATAACCGGGACGCCGTCGCGCATTCCGGCGTGGGTGTCCACGTCCACCCGTAGGCCGAGCGGGCGATGCTCCTCCCGGCCCATAGTGGCGAGCCGCGGGACCGTTATGCCGGATTCTCCCTTCTTCTTGTCGTACCTACTTTGAAGCACGGATACTCCCCTTTCGTCGGAAAGGTCGTGGGGGCTCTTTCTTTTGAAAACGGGTCGACTTCCGCCCCAAATTCCTTGATGAGTGAAACACCATTTTTCCGAACATCCGACACGTTGAGTTCTCCGCGGCTATCCGCATCAACCATCGCGGGACCTGGGTCAACCAACTATCCGCTCAAGCATGGCGGACTGCTAAGCGGTTTGATTCCATTCATCGAGGAAAGCATCCAGGGTGCGTTCGATGGCGTCCGCGAGTCCGATCTTGGGCGTCCAACCCAGTACCTCCCTTGCTTTTTTGATGCTTGGCTTCCGGGTAAGGATGTCCTCGTATCCCTTTCCATAGAAGGTGCCCGCGTCGACGTGTTCAATTGTTGGAGGACGATAGCCGGGTACACGCTCTCTTTTTTCGGAAAACATCCGGGTCAGGGTTTCCGCTAAATCTTTTATGGAACACTCGTTCTCGGGGTTCCCGAGGTTGAATATCTGGCCCTCACAGACGTCGTTCTCGTTTTTGATGATGGTCATGAGGCCGTCTATGCCGTCATCGATATAGGTAAAACATCGTTTTTGGCCTCCCCCGCCCACGAGCTTGATGGGATTGCCGGCCACGAGGTCTACGATGAACTGGGTGATCACCCTGGAAGATCCTTCCTTGGCGGCGCCGATGCTGTCAAGCTTCGGTCCGATCCAGTTGAAGGGGCGGATGAGGGTGTACGAAAGTCCCTTTTGTTGGCCGTATGCCGAGATCACGCGGTCCATGAGCTGTTTGGCGCAGGAGTAAATCCAACGCGGCTTGTTGATGGGGCCAAGGACCAGCCGGCTTGAGTCTTCCTTGAACTCCGGCTCCGGGCACATCCCGTATACCTCGGAGGTGGAAGGGAAAATCACGCGTTTCCCGTATTTTACGCACTGACGAATGACCCGCAGGTTCGCTTCGAAATCCAGTTCAAAGACCCGGAGGGGCTCCTTGACGTAGGTGGCCGGGGTCGCGATGGCCACAAGAGGCAGAACAACGTCGCACTTTTTTACGTGGTACTCAATCCACTCCCTGTTGATGGTAATGTCGCCCTCGATAAAGTGGAAGCGGGGGTTGTCAAGGGAATGCGTGAGCTTGTTGTTCATGAGATCCATTCCGTAGACTTCCCAGTCGGTGGTAGCCATGATGCGCCGGGTAAGGGCGTTGCCGATAAAACCATTCACGCCGAGAATCAGGATTTTCATGTCGTTGCCTCTCATTTAACGGGTATCCCGTTAAGGGGATACCATCCGAAGTTATGCCGAACGTGCGGACTCGCCGAGTCTTTCTCCTGGAACGATTTTGTGTTTAGATGCAAAGAGACCCGCGGGCATCTCTTCTTCACCTTCAAGCTGGCAGACGAGCAAGCGAAGCAGGCCGGAACCGGCAGCCACGTCAATGCCCTCCGCCGACACGGCTGTCACCTGGCCCGCAAGCCGGGTGGAAGGTTCTTCCATGGGCTTTGCCCACCAAACAAACAGTTTCTTTTCTCTGAACCACGTAAAGGCGCCCGGATAGGGATGGGTTACGCCCCTCGTTAGGTTGTAAAGGGACAGAGCCGAACGATTCCAAAGCAGGAGACCGTCTTCGGATTTTCTGCCGCCGTAGTACGATCCGGCCGACAGGTCCATGGGACGCCTGGGCGCGGTGCCGTTCATCAGCCTGGGCAAACTCCTGCCGAGCACGCTCTCAGCGGCCTTCCCGAGCTTGGAAAACAGGCTCCCCGGGGTGTCATCGAATGCGATGGGAACGCGCTCCTGGTCCACGAGATCCCCGGCGTCGGGTTTGTCCGCCATATAGTGGAGGCTCACCCCCGTTTCATGCTCCCCGTTGATGAGAACCCAATTGACCGGAGCGCGGCCCCGGTACTTCGGCAGGAGAGACCCGTGCAGGTTCAGGGCGCCTCTGGGGGCAATGTCGAGGATCAAGCGCGGAATCATAAATCTGAAATAGAAGGAAAACAGGAAATCAGGTTTGTACGAAGCTACAAGGTTTTTGACGGACGGGTCCTTCATGGTCTCGGGAAAATGGACCGGAATACCCCCGGCTTTGGCCCTATCCGCAAGCGAAGGCCACCATATCTCCTCGTTGGGGTTGTCGCGGTGGGTAAATACGGCCGGGATATCGAAGCCCGCTTCAATGAGGCTGTCGAGTCCCAGGCAGCCGAAAGAATGGTATCCAAAAACCAGTGCTCTCACGTCTCGCGCTCCGTATTTTTCCGGATTGTCCGGCGTACGACGAACCTTGGTCGCCTTCTCACTTCCATGTAGACGCGCCCAACGTATTCGCCCAACAAACCTATTGAAAAGAGCAGGATGCCGATGAAGAAGAAGAGGACGGCGAAGAGGCTGAAAACCCCGCTCACGGCCCATTTCTGTCCCATGATAAGCCGGCCCGCAAAGAGGACCAGCGCCGCCGTCATGGCCAGAATCGCGGTTCCCACGCCGACCACCATGCTAATCCTGAGCGGAAGGAGGGAGAAGCTGGTAATGAGGTCGAACTGTAGACGGATCAACTTGATGAAGCTGTATTTGCTCTTTCCACGGGCCCGCTCCGCGTGGGCCACGGGCACCTCAGTGATTCGGCCCGCAAAGAGGTCGGCCAGCACCGGAATGAAGGTGGATATTTCTTTCGAAGAGCAGAGTGTCTTTACAACCTCTTTCCGGTAGGCCCTCAGCATGCAACCGTAATCGTGGAGCTTCACACCCGTTACCCAGCTCGTCACGCGGTTGATTAGCCTGGAAGCGATCTTTCGAAAGAGGGTGTCCCGTCTTTTCTGCCGAACGGAACCGACCACGTCGTACCCTTCCTCCATTTTCGCCACGAGCTTGGGGATCTCCTCCGGAGGATTCTGCAGGTCGGCGTCAAGGGTGACGATGATCTCCCCGCAAGATGCTTCAAACCCGGCGAAAACGGCCGCGTGCTGCCCGTAGTTCCTGTTGAAATCAATCACGATGAGGTGGGAATCCCCGGCGGCGGCCTCTGTCAGCAGTTCCAGGGAACGGTCGCTGCTGCCGTCGTTGATGAGGATGAGTTCGTAGGACTTGCCCAGTTCTGCCAGGGTTTCAGTAAGGCGGGCCAGGAGGTCCGGTATGTTCTCCTCTTCATTGTAGACCGGCACGACAACGGAGAGATAGGGTTCCTGCATTTCTGCACGCTCCATTCAGGTTCTTCTTCCTGCGTGCGCCAAGAGGTCCTTGATCGCTTCCACGACGTAGCTCACGTCTTCTTCATCCATTCCCGGAAAGAGAGGCAGGGAACAAATTCGGTCGGAGGCCCACGAAGCCCCGGGCAGCCCGTCCTTCCACTCCGGGTATTTATCTCTGTAGTAGGCGTGTTTGTGCACCGCCTTGAAATGGATACCCGTGCCCACGTTCCTGGCTTTCAGCCCGGATATGAAGGAATCCCTTGTAAGCCCGGCGGAATCAAGCACCTTTACCACGTAAAGATGACACGCGTTCGAATGGGAATAGGGAGGCGGACGAAGGGGTTCCAGCTCGGGGATTTCCGCCAGGTATTCGTTATAAAGGGCGGTGAGGCGCCGCCGCCTGTTGTTGAATTCATTCAGTGAAGCGAGTTGGTGGATGCCTAAAGAGGCCTGGATGTCCGTCAGGTTGTACTTGAAGCCCGGGCTCGTTACCTCCACCTGTGGAGAACCTCCCTCTTCGTAACGGTTCCACGCTGATTTCTCCAGCCCGTGAAAGCGAAGCGCCCTCAGCCGGCGAGCCATGTCCCCGTCTTTCACCACGAGGGCGCCGCCCTCAGCCGTGGTCATGTTTTTGATGGGATGAAAGGAGAAGACTCCGAGCGCATCGAAGCAGCCGACTTGTCTCCCCTCGTAGCGAGTCCCAATCGCGTGCGCCGCGTCCTCAAAGACCCACAGGCCATGTTTCCCGGCCGATTCAAGGATGGGGTTCATGTGGCAAGGCGCTCCACCGAAGTGGACGGGCAGGACGCCGACCGTCCTGGAGGTTATCGCCTCTTCGATCTTGCGCTCATCAATCTGGAGGGTGTCGCGGTGGATGTCAACCAAGACCGGCTTTGCGCCCAGAACCTCGATCATGTTGACCGTGGCGACCCAAGTCATGGGGGTGGTGATGACCTCGTCGCCGGGTTTGACTCCGAGGGCGATCAGGCCTATGTGCAGTCCCGCCGTGGCCGAAGAGAGCGCCAGAACGTTCGGGAAGCCGGTGTAGGCCGCGAAATCCGCCTCGAACCGTTCGACCTTGGGGCCGGTAGTTATCCAACCCGAACGGAGGGAATCCACGACCTCGTCGATTTCGACCTGCCGAATGGTGGGGCGGGAAAAGGGGAGAAAGCTTTTTCGTTTTTGAAAAGACGACGTTACAGCCATGGTCTCTCCGCGACGCTTCGCCTACTCATGGAGAACTCCCCCGGTTCTCATCGGAGGTAAGCCCCGAAAGTTTTGTCCGGCGTCTCTTCTTGAAAGATATTGCTTTCTTTGGCGAGACTCGCCACAGCCGGACCACGCGATGTCTCCCAAACCGTTCCTCCCTCAAGAGGATGTACCGGCCTTTTTTTAGCACATTACGGTCCAAAGAGTCCAGTTGTTCCACCAGAAACCTCGGTTGGCGAGAAGCGGCAATCTCCATCGAGAGTTCAGCGGGGGTTAGGGTTCGAAGGCGTTTTCCCGTGGTGAAGGGGACGATGGCACGTAGCGTTTCATCCGCGCCCACGGCGCTGATCTCCCGGCTGCCGGACATTTGTGCGCCGATCCACCGTATGAAAGGGGCCATGTCCTTCCGGGCATTGATGGCGGGCATAGCAAGGCCCACGACGAATAAGCAAAAGAGAACCGCGCTAAGGCAGTGGGCCTTCCAGGCCATCTTCATACGCCCTCTTCCCGCCCACCTGATGCCCACCCAACCGACGGCTGCGGCTGCAAGGAGCGCGGAGAGGGAAAGCGCCGTGGCCGAACGGGTATAGGCGATAACAGCCAGGGGAACCAACACTCCCCATACGGCCAGGAAACAGGGCTGCAAACGGCCAAACAACGCCCGGTGCCACCGGCTCTCAACCGTCGGATCGATTTGCAGCGCATCCCGAATGGATATGGCCAGCAGGATAGCCAGTGCCGGCAGGATGGGAAGGAGGTACGTTTCCCTCTTCGTGGAGGCCAAGCTCAGCAAAACTATGGCGGCAACTACGACGCTTCCGAGGTAGATCCGCAAACGCGGGGGTTCGCCTTCTCCCCGGGTCGTCCAGAAACTCCGGCGGAACAGGGCGAGAAAGGGTGCAAGCCAGGGCAATATGGCAACCGGAAGAGCCGCGGCATAGAAATAGAAGGGTTTTATGTGTCCGGTATGTTCCGGGTGGATCACCCTCTCCACGTGGTTTACCCAAAAAAACTGATGCAGGGCGCCGGAGCCTCCCCATTCATAAAACCCGGAGAGGCATAGGGCCGCGGCGGAAGCCAGGAGAAGAACCCCCAGGCCCGGCTTAAAAGGTCCTATCGTTTTACGCGGACCGGTTAGAAGCGCGTAGCACGCGATACCGGCCAGGGGGATGGCGATCCCGACGAGCCCCTTCGTCCATAGCGCGAGGATCAGGCCTCCATAAAAAGCTATGACCCATTTCCATTGCGAATGGCCGGAAACCAGGTGGAAGCCCGCCCAGAGGGCAATGGTGACAAATAACATCAGCATGGGGTCAAGGAGTATCCAGTGGGTGGATCGGAAGAATTGCAGGCTCGCGGCAAGTATGACGACCGCCGCGTAGGCCGTGTTTTTCGATATAAAGCTCCGGCACCAGAGAAAAACGATAAGAAGCGTGAGGAATCCCATGGCAGCGCTGACGGTTCTTGCCGCCGTGGCTGACGGCCCGCCCGCCAGCGTGTAGGCGCCCGCCAGCGTCCAATAGTAAATGGGTGGTTTTTCAAGAAAAGGTGTTCCGTCGAGTTGGGGGATGAACCCCGGTGAGAGGTACATTTCCCGCCCGATTTCGGCTTCCCTGGGCTCGTCGGGGGTCCACAGGCTGCGGGTAATGCCTAAGAGACACAATCCAAGCATGGCGGCCCAGAAGAGGGTGGCCGGCAGACGCCCCCGGCTTTTTTCACCCAGTGAGAAGAGTCTAATCATGCGGGTTTCTCAGCAGCTTGTTAGGAGCGTGGTTAGTCAGGATATACCTGTTTCGCTCGTGGAGCAGGGTGTAAACCGGCCCAATATGGTCCGCTTGCAAATATTTGATGGAGACGTTGTCGGTCACGCAGTAGATGCGCACCGCGGATTTCCAAAGAGCACTGAACTCCAGCGCGTTGGGGAATCGCTCTCTTCGAACCTTTTCGGGGAGGTTGGACACTCCGAAGGCTTGTTCACCCTCGAAGGCGGCCACCCCGATGGTTCTCTGAAGATACACGGGAAGCGTCTGGGGATAGTAGCGGTAACTGAAAATGCGGTCTCCCGGCTTAACGTGTATCTCCAGGTAGTGGGCGAAATGCTCCATGGTTCCGCCTTGGTTCACGTGGAGAGCGACAAGCCAAATGCCCGCAAAGAGCGTCCCGGCGCAGAGAACCGTGGCCAGGATCCAGCTTCTCCAGCGCTTCACCGCCGCAAAACCACACCCGGCCAACGCCGGCACCACCACCATTGTTCCCGCAAGAGCCAGCCAAGGGAAAAAGCCTCCTCCCGGTGAAAACTTGTGGATGGCTCCGAAGCCGGCGGCCAACAGGGCGCCGCCCGCAACGGCCGTTCCAAGTAGTGTCGTCACTATGAAGAACAGCAGTGAGCGTCGCATCCACCCGGACTCATCCAGCAAGGTATCCAGCGCCAGAGCCGCCAATATGGCGAAGGCGGGAAGCGCGGGGAGAATGTACGGAATGAGTTTTGAATCGGAAGCCGAAAAGAAGACGACGATCACAATGGCCCATAGCCATAGGAAAAGCGTTGGATCGACGGCACGTGCGTGCCGTTTTCCAGGTCTGTGCTTCCTGATAAAGTCCAGGAACGAAGATGGGAGTAACGCCGTCCAGGGCAGCAGGCCCCAAGCCAGCACCGGCAAGAAAAACCAGAAGGGTTCGTAGCGGTCCTGAAGTTTGGTCAGGTACCGGAGAAAGTGCTCGCGCACGAAGTAAAACCAAAGAAACCGATCGTTTTTCATAGCTACGACCACGTGCCATGGAGCTGCAATCGCGAGGAACAGCAGGATGCCCGTTACCCACGGCACTCGTTTCAAGACAAACCAGCGCCGGCTAAATAAAAGATACAAACCGATGATGGCGCCCGGCAGGACGATGCCGATCAACCCCTTGCTCATCACGGTAAGGGCGGCGCCGACGAACATGGCGTACCAATAGAAACGTTCGTGTTTCACTCGGCCGTGGTCCTCCTGCGCGAAATAAAAACAAACGAGGGTCAACGTGAAGAAAAAGGTCAAGGTCATGTCGATGGTGGTCAGGTGCGCCATGGCGAGGTAGAGCGGAGACGTGCCCAGAACGGCGGCTGAAAGCAGGGCCGCACGACGTCCGGCCATCCGCCGCGCAAGGGCGTAAACAAGCAATAGGCCGAGGAAACCGAGGGCGGCGCTCCAAAAACGAGCGGCGAACTCGTTCAGGCCGAAAGTCTTGATGGAAAGGGCGTTCAGCCAGTAGTAAAGGGGAGGCTTTTCGAAGTAGAGAACGCCGTTAAGGTGCGGAAGAAGGTACTGGCCGGTGGCGAGCATTTCCCTCGGGATTTCCGTGTAGCGGCCCTCGTCCGGCTCCGTCAGGGACATACGGCCCAATCCCGCGAAGAAGAGCACGAAGAGTGCGCTCAAAGCAAGAAGCGCAAAAGATGCCCGGCCCTTCTTTGAAACCGACGCTGCCTGGTCGTTGCCCTGAGCCATTGTTATCCTCTTGGAAAAAGAATGGAAAAGACGTTGCCCCGTTTGGTAGGTGAGGAGTAGGAGAGTTCCGCGCCGTGCGCCTGGGCGATTGCGAGTGCGATGGAGAGCCCCAGTCCCGAACCGGCGTGCGGAAAACGGCGGGACATCGGTCCCCTGTAGAATCTCGTGAAGAGTTTGTCGCGTTCTTCCGCGGGGATGGCCTCTCCGGAATCCTCGATGGTGACCACGACTCCGCCCCCATCCAACACGGCATTCGTAATGACTACGCTGTCCCCTTCGCCCGTGTACCGTACCGCGTTGCTCACGATGTTGGACAAGAGGTGTTTCAAGGCGAACCGAAGGCCTCGAACCGAACCACCGGGCGCCAAGTGAACGCTCAATGTTATACCGCGTTCATTCGCCGCCGGCGTCCATTCCGCCGCGATCTCCCGCAGCAGCTCGTCGAGGTTCACCGGTTCTTTTTCGAACTTTCCCGATTCTTTAAGGGCGCTCCAGCGGCTGAGTTCGAGGAGCGATTCGGCGGTGGATTCCAGGCGTCCCAGGTCTTCGAGTGACTCATTGAGCGCCTGCTTTGCATCGGATTCTCCTTTTCCCGCCAAGAGTGCGGATTGGAGGGTGGACTTGACAAGAGTGATCGGTGTACGCAGCTCGTGCGCGGCATCAGCGGCAAAACGGCTCTCGCCTTCCAAAAGCGTTTCTATCCGCTCCAACAGGGCGTTTATTTCCTTGACGAAAGGTTTAATTTCTTTGGGCGCCCCCGTTTCATCAAGCCGTTGGCCCGCGGTTCTGCCCGGCATCCGCGCGACGTGCGCGGATAACCGCCGGACGGGCGCCAGCCCAAAATGGATGACGAACCACTGGAGCAAACCCGTGAGCATGAGGAGGGTAATCGCCGCCACCCACACGGCCTGCCGCATATCCTCATTCGCGTCCATAACGTCCGCCAGGGAAGCGGCCAGCGCTACGTGCACCGTGAGTCGCGAAGCCTTGTGACCGACTTTGTCCTCGTTCGCATCCTCGATGTGTTTGTATAGTCCGGTCAACAAGAGATACCGTTGGCCGCCGTGCGACACGACCTTGAATTTCCGCCCTTTGGGCGTTACCCCTATCCCGACCGGCCAACTCGTGTTCCACCCGGCCGGCTCTTCCAGGTCGAAATGGTGGGAAGGAACGGAAAGCCGAATGAAGAGACCCTTCGGGAACTTTTCCGAATCGAGGTCGGCGCCGACGCTCCCATTGCCTTCAATGTCTACTAAATCGGCCAAGGACCGGGCCCGAACCACCAGGCTCTCCTTGAACGCGTTAAACGTTCTTTTTTCCACGTGGTGCACGACGGCAAAGCCGAAACCCGCGAGAAGCAGTCCTTCCACGGGCAAGGTAAACACGAGCAATCGGAGGAAAAGGGAGAAGGGATGCTTTTTCATGAATCAAGTCCAAGACGATAGCCCTGGCCCCGGAGGGTATGGATGAGCCTGCCTTCCCCGTTGGCTTCCAGCTTGCTCCTTATGGAGTAAACGTAATGCTCAATCACGTTGGAGAACTTTTCCCAGTTGTAATCGTAAAGGTGTTCCAAGAGTTCGGTTTTGGATACGACGGCGCCGGGCCGGTAGGCCAGGTACTCGATGAGACGATACTCCAAAGCGGGTAAAATTATGGTTCTCCCGTTCCTGGCGACCGTATGCGCACGCGTATCCACAACGAGGTCCTCCACCCGGAGAAGGGGCGCGGGGTGTTCCCGGTGCCTACGAATAAGTGCTTTTGCGCGGGCAAGAAGTTCGCCCATATCGAAGGGCTTGCTGAGATAATCGTCGCATCCATAATCCAGACCCTTGATTATCTCCTCTTTGTTTCCAAGGGCGGTCAAGACGAGAATGGGGACCGGGTTATCCGTGTTTCTCAACCTTTTAAGCAGATCAAGCCCATCCATATCAGGAAGAAGGCGGTCCAGCACCACCAGGTCGTACGGCTCGCCCGAGGAGAGGCGGTCCCAGGCGTCTCCGCCGTCGAGAAGAAAATCCGCGACGAAAGAAGGCCGACTCTCAAAGGCGCGCTTGAGATTCCGCGCCAATCTCAATTCGTCTTCCACGATCAGAACACGCATGGCCCAACCATACCATGATGTGAAACGACTCAAGAAGCCCAATCTCCGCGATTGAAGCCCCCGCGCCTTCGAATCGCGAGTGCTTCGCCCGGGGAAAGAAGCATTTCTTGGAACGGGGAGGGCCATCCCATCCCCGCCCCACTTGTCTGCGCCTGCCTGTCGCATTGGCAACGCAGACAGGTGCGGGCGAGACCCGGCCGCACAGGCAGGCGGGCTAAGCCCGCCGAAGTCCCACCCCGTCCTTGGTGCCTTCCCGGTCTTCGGCCCGAAGGCCCCCAATCCCTTAATGAGTAAAGCACCATAAGCGCAAAACCGTGTGTCACAGGGCCTTTCCTCGCCGTCCGCATCAAGCGTAGCGGGATTGGGGAGAAGGCGCGTCGTGCTCCTTCCCGAACCGGCGGTTTCCATCCTACCTCATTACTCCTTCTCTTCGCTTTCCCGTTCGCCGCGAGCGGGAGAACCGGCTTCCACAAACACCACGTCTGGACGAGTAACGAGAACCTCCCGCTGCTTTAAAGAACCGGAATGACCGTAGAAGAGGAGCAGAAGGAGGGGCAGCACGAAGAGAACCAAGGGAAGCTGAACCATTAGGCCGGAGATGATGGCTATGGCCAACGGCTGGAGCATGGCCGCTCCTTGTCCGATCCCGAGGGCCAGGGGAAGCAGTGCCAAAATCGCCGCAAAGGTGGTCATGGCGATTGGCCGCATTCGATTCTTTCCGGCGAGGACCAGCCGCTCCCGCGGTGCCTTGATGCCCGACAGGGCGTTATATTCGGAGTAGTAGAAAATCTCGACTTCGGTGACGATGCCTATGATCATGGTCATGCCCATCATGGCGGTGATGTTCAGGTCGGTTCCGGTAAGCCACAAGCCGATGAAGACCGGCGCCACCGCCATCAGCGTGGTCAGCAGCATGGCAATGGCCACGCGGAATCTTTCATATAAGAAAAGCAGCAAGGCGAATACGAGCGCCGCGGCCGCGGCAAAAACAGCCATCAACCCCCGGAAGGCGATCTGCTGCTGTTCGTACAACCCGCCAAGCTTAAAATACACCTTTTTGGGAATCACTCCGGGCCGGTTCAACATCCTTTTTACCTCGCGGAGTGTAGAACCCATGTCCCGCCCGCTGATGCGCCCGGTAACACCGACCATTCGCTTGAGATCTTCCCTCGTGATCTGGGGTTGGCCGATAACCTTTTTCAAGCTGACGACGCGCCCGAGTGGAACCATGTGGCCGTCCGGCGCACGCAACCGCAACCGGGCTATGTCCGCAATGAGCGTACGGTCCCGGCGCGGAATCCATACGCGAAGGTTAACCATTTTGGGATCGTGCTCTATCGCGGTGGGGACTATGCCCGAAAGGTCATGGTCAAGAACCGAGGTGACGGCTTCGGGACTGATACCCTCCAGGGCGGCCTTGACGCGGTCTACGTGAACGTCCAGGGCGTCGCCCGCCAACACGATACCGTCCCTTACGTCCACCACGCCATGAATTAGCCTGAGCCTGGCGGCTATCTTCGGGGCAAGGCTTTCAAGGGTGGATTCGTCGTTGCAAAACAGCTTGATCTCAATGGGTTGGGGCACGGAGGTTAAATCACCGATGAGGTCCTCCATGAGTTGGGCCATTTCGATGTCGAGGCCGGGCACCGTGTGTTCGATGCGTTTGCGTACATCGTTCATTACTTTTTCTATGGGCCGCCTGGGCAAAGGCTTTAAGCGAACAAAGAAGTCTCCTTCGTTGGCCTCCGTGAGAAACCCGCCCAGCGCCAGGCCGGTGCGGCGGGAGTAGGTCCGCACCTCCGGGGTTTGCCGCAATATCTTTCCGACTTGGCGGAGCAGTCGGTCGGTCTCGGTGAGGCTGGTGCCGGCCGGTGCGCGATAGTCCAGGATGAATCCGCCTTCATCCATGTGCGGCATGAACCCCGAGCCGACGTTGCGGTAGGCTATATAACCACCCACCAGAAGGGGCGCCACGAAGAGAAGAATAAGCCAGGGACCGCGAAATACGCGCATCATGGTCACACCGTACGCGTGCTTGAACCAAGGCAAAAGTTTTCCACCTTCTTCCTGTTTCACATCCCGGGGGCGCAAGAGGTGCGCGGCCAGGAGTGGAACGGCCAGCCACGCCACGACAAAGGAGATGATCAGGCCCGCGGCCACGGTCAGCGACAGGGCCTTGAAGAAAGCGCCCGTAACCCCCGTCAGAAAAGCCAGGGGCGCGAAGATGATGATGGTGGATGAGGAGGAGCCCGCAAGGGGAGGGGTGAACTCGGCGGCTGCAAACACCACGCGATCCCGGTAGCTACCCTCTCCGTCTCGTACCCGGCGGATGATGTGTTCGATCATGACGATCGCGTCATCAATTATCAGGGCTACCGCGGCCGCCATGCCGCCGAGGGTCATAATGTTCAAGCTCATGTTGAGCACGCGAAGCAATAGCAGGGTTACGGCCAAAACCATTGGAACGCTGATCATTGCGATCAGCGTCACCCGCCAATTATGCAAGAATAGAAACAGGATAATGGCCGCGAGTATTATTCCGATCAACAGCGCATCACGAACGCTTTGGGTGGAAGCAATGACCAGGTCGCTCTGGTCGTACCACTTTTTGATCCGGACGCCCGAGGGTATGCTTCTTGATATACTTTTCAGTCTTTCGCCGCACGCCTTGGCGATGGCCACCGTGTTGCCGCCGGGTTGCTGGTATACCTGGAAGAGGACCGCCCTATGTCCGTCCGCCGTAACCCGTGACCACCTCGGCGCCGGCTGCATACGAATCCCGGCGACGTCATTGAGACGCACCAGCCCGTTCTTGCCCGACCTCAGAATGGTTTGGCCGATTTGGGCGATGGATTCGAAGCGCGTGTTGGAAAGGATAAGGTAGAGTTTACAATTCTCTTCAATACGACCAACCGCGGTTAGGACGTTTGTCGCGGACAACGCTTGCGCGACGTCCTGAAGGGTCAACCCGTATGACTCCAGCCGCGCGGGGTCCACCACGACCCGATATTCGGAGGTGTCGCCGCCAAGGACACCGATTCGGGCCACTCCAGCCACGGTTGAGAGCGCCGGGCGAATTTCGTAGAGAGCCAGATCGCGCAATTCGGACAAGGGACGTTTGTCCGAGGTCAGGCTGTAGCCAATTATTGGAAAGACGGTGGGGTCCATGCGGCGCACTTCGAAACGAGTGCCTTTCGGAAGGGTGTTTACCACCTGGTTGATAGCGGAACTTACTTGAAGTGCGGCCACGACCATATTCCGGCCCCACTCGAAGTTGATGGCTACGTCGGCGCTGCCCCGGCTGGTGGTTGAACGAATGCTTCGCACGCCGGGCACGGCCCGCACTGCCTCTTCCACCGGGCGGGTAACCTCTATGGCCATGCGCGGGGCGGGGCGGTTTCCCGCGTCCAGCGATACGAGCACGCGCGGAAAACTGACGCGGGGGAAGAGCCCGACGGGCAGGTGTCTCGCGGAAAACAAGCCCGCCACGGCAAGGCAACTCAGTACGAATAGGATGGTTCTGCGATGGGAATACGCCCACTGCGTCAGGTTCATCGTTTCCCTTTTTCGCTTACGGACATGTTGTCGGCAAGTTCGTAGTTCCCGGATATGACCACCCTCATGCCTTCACGCAGACCGTTTGCCATGACCTGAACTTCATTGCGGCCTTCCATTCCTACGCGGACGGTGTGCAGGTGGGCCTTGTGATCGCTCACCGTAAACAGGGTGTAGTTACCCCGGCCATTGGGAAGGAGCGCCGCCCTCGGCACTACAAATACGCGCTTCCCGGCAATTACGATTAACCCGGAAACATAATCGTTAAGCAGCAGATTGCCGCTTCTTTCTGCAGGCTGAACCAGTACGTTGATGAGACGCGTACGAGGATTGATCTGGTGCGCTATTTTCATGACGCAGCCGACGAGGTCGGGACTATGCGTCCAGTTCACCTGCTTCAGCACGACGGTTTGGCCCACTCGCACGCGGTTGATATCCGCCGGTTCCACCCCCAACATCACGCTGACCCGGCCGCTCTTTACCATGGCCAGCATCATTCGACCGGCAGGTAGTATTTCGCCGGGTTGAACGCGCACTTTCCAGATAGTGCCGGC
>CAZIBS010000012.1:0-32211 GCA_964537405.1 uncultured Thermoanaerobaculia bacterium
CGGGACATCGGGGATCCAGTCAATGTTGTGGATTCCCGCTTTCGCGGGAATGACGGCCGGTATGGTTGTATGCGGTTTCGCGGGACCACCGAATCGCCGTCGGGCGAAGGCTTCGCTGCCCACCCATCCCCACTTCGAAGTGAACCTTTTCTTTCACTGATCGGGGTACTGGAAATGGAATCGGGTGTCACCCGCTTTGTTCCGGCTCGTCAAAAGAGTTCCAACCCTGTTTCCCTCCTTCCGCTCGCATCTGGCCCCCAAGCCTCTTGCGTGCGGCCCGTGCGAGTTTCTCAACAGCCCGTTAGGGCGGCCAAGCCGAAGGCGAGGGAGGGTATAGCCCGGTGGGAGCCCGTATCGTTCATTGGTTGGCGCCATCGCTGCGCGCACTCTTCGTTGATAGCCCCGGGTAAAGACGTTCGTACTCCCAGGTGTTGAGTAAGACCCGCCGCACGTAAGAGCGGGTTTCACGAAAGGGGATGGACTCAATGAAGAGATCGGGTGCGTTGGGAGAACCGGGTCGCTTGAGCCACGAGTTGACGTGTCCTGGCCCGGCGTTGTACGCTGCAAGTGCTAGGTCAATCTTTCCGCCGTAACTACTAAGGAGCCGGGCTAGGTATGCGCTGCCGGTCCGGGTGTTCCAACCGGCTTCGTGCAGTCTTCCAGGCGTGGGATGTTTCAACCCCTCCAGTCTGGCGGTGTGTCTGGCGGTCGCCAACATTAACTGCATCAAACCGCGTGCGCCGGTGCGGGAGACGGCTCGCCTGTTCCAAAGGCTTTCCTGGCGTACAACGGAGGCTATGAGCAGTACTGGTATGCCGGAAAACCGGGCGGCTTTGAGGAGTTCGGCCCTGTAATGGATTGGAAAGATAACACGCCAGGCCGCCTTCGGTACGTCGTCACCCCTGAAGGTGTAGGCCCTGGGGTAAAGCTCCCGCACGGTTCTTATCGCGCCGGGATAGTCGCCCATCCCCACCTGAACGTTGCAGAGAGTCCAGAGAATTGCCGCCTTTCCACCGCTCTCCCACTCAAGTTCCCTGGCCGCCTCGGGCAGGAAGCCGGCGGCCGCGAGCAGGATTCCCTTCGTGGCGTGGCTGCCGTCCGGTCGCACGGTTGGGGTACGGGGAAGCCGGGGCGAAGGCAAAATGGCGGTCGGCGGGCCGCCGCGGAGACGGTAGCCGAAGTAGCCATATTCGTCTTCCCTCATGATGCCCGCCTTTATCTTGAAGCGCTCTCTTTCATCTGTAAACAGTCCCAGCCGCAGGAGGGTGTAAGCGGCGGCAAGGCGGTCGTCCGCGTAGGAGGGCAATCTTTTAACCATCACCCTCCACAGCGTCGCGGCGCCGACACGATCACCCTTCATCCACCTGCTCCAAGCGGTCTCGTAGAGGTAGGCGTCGGCGACGCGGTTTGGACGTCCATCGGTTATAACGGCTTCCGCCAATCTAACGGCGTGGCTTTCGTTCTTCCCGCGTTCGTAACGTTGTATCAGGGCAAGGAGGGGTCCGGAGCGCGCACCGTAACCCAGTGGAAGGTTTATTAGCGCCTTCTCAATGCGGCCTTCCTCTTTTTTGTGCACGTGGCCCGCGGCAGCCATGAAGCCCAGTCGAACGATTGCGGCCATGGAGGCGTCAACGGGTTTGTAGACCGAGCGGTATAGATGTTTCGCCCGCCGCCACCGCCCCCTTCTTTCGGCGAGCCGCCCTTCGAGGAAGAGCCGCCACCCCATACCGGCGGGCGTGGAGGGGCTGAAGTTCTTAAGCTCCTTCGCCAGCATCTCCCTGCTTCCCATACCGGCGAGCTTTCTCAGCCGCTCCAATTTGAGCACGTTTGACATTTTATCTACCATTACCTTCAATTCGGTGTGCGTTTTAAAAAAGTCCAGGCTGCTTCTGTCGGAGGGAAACCCGGCCCACAACCGCTCCGTCAAGAGGCGCGCTCTTTCCTTTCGGTCGGCTTTCAAGTATAGTTCGTCGAGTAGGACAATCTTTGCAGGGTTGTTTGGGTTGGCCCGATAGAGAGCCTCGGCGTAGGGAATGGCCTTTGCCGGTTCACCTTCGTCAGCAGGGTCTGAGAGAAGTGCGGAGGCTGCTTCCAGTTTGAAGGAAGGTTGGGGAACGACCGCGAAGAGAGCTTTCCAGAGTGGTAGCGCTCGTTGCCGGGCGCCTTGGCGCGTGTATATTCCCGCCAGCCAGTAAGCGGCGTACTCTCCAAGCGGAGAACGGACAGTGGAGGCGTTGGAGTATTCTCTTTCAGCCAGGTCGATATGGCCCTGCTTTTCGTAGAGCCTGCCGAGTAATATCCTGGCGGTTCCCTCCTGACCTATGGAAGCAACATTGCGGAGAAAACCCCGAAGCGCGGCAATGCGTGCGGAGGGTGCTGGTTTTGCGAGTTCGGGCAGCCGCGCAGGCGGAAGCGCGGCGGTGTACGGACCGCCCCGCATGGAAAGGCCCAACTGTAAAAAGAGAATAGCAAGAACTTTAGCCGTTCCGTATATCCGCACGGAGGACAGGGCCACTAATTTAATTGCCCAGAAGCGACGCGTCTCCTTCGGCGAGGTGGACTACGAGGGCCTTGTTGAAGTAGTCTCGGCTCGTAATCGAAGGCTTCCTGAAGCGGTTTCTATAGGCCTCCCGGCTGCGCTCGATGTCGTCTTTGAGCAATACATACAGGTTGTGCTTTTTCTTTCCCCGTGCAACTTCGTCGGGGTGGTAGAGGGCGATCTCCTGAACGAGGAGACGCGCGAAGCGCTGGGCGTCCTTGTGCGCCTTCTCATCCTCGGGTGGAATCGGTTCTTCCTCTGCGACCGCCTCGACTTCGGCCTCGGGAGCTGCCTCCGCTTCGCTCTCCTCGGCCGGCGTTTCGTAGTCGCCGGATTCAAGTTCTACCGCTTCTCCCACGGTGCTATCTTCATCCATTTCGGGCGCCGGTGCTTCCGCCTCGGGTTCTTCGACCTCCGCTTCCGGTTCTTCGGCCTCTACATCGCCTACGGTTTGCTCCGCCGCTATCTCGGACGGGATTTGCGCCATGACGGTTTGGTCGACCGGAAGGTCGGTCTCCTCAGACTGCGAGGCAAGGGTCCCGGAGTCTTCGAAGAGAAGGTCCTCTTCGCTCTCTTCAGCCACCGGTTCCAAGGGAGAGGCGCCTTTTTCGATGATGGCCTGTTCTTCAAGGGTGGGAGGAAGGGGATCACGCTTGGAATGAAGAGGGAAGATATCGATGACGAGCGACGCGGTCCTGGTGAGGATGTCGATGCTGTAATGGTCCAGCATACCCACGGTTCCCGAGTCGGCGTAGAGGAAGGCGAGGACCTTGCCCTTCAGGATGAGGGGGGTGATCATGCTGCGTTTTACCTCCTGCCGGGCGGGAATGAAGCTGGGAACCGTATTGTCCATGAGGAGGCGGGTTCGCGAACCGGCGAGGGTTTGAAGCAGCGGCTCGGTATCTATGGCGGTCTTCCATCGCTTGGCCTCGTCGGCCTCGTCGAAGCCGAAGGCATTCCACGCCTGGGCCTGGTTGTTCCGAACGACGAATATGACCGCTCGCTGGGCGTAATTCCTGACACTCTGTAGGAGCTGGTTGAGCACTTCTCCCTGGCTGTTGGCGTATTCGATGCCGGCCACGTGGTAGAGAAGGCGGTTGTTGAGAGGCGCCGCCGCGGCTTCAGGCTGCACCAACTCCTCGGCCGGTGGGGCTTCTTCCTCCGGCAGAGCTTCCAGGATCGACTTTGCAAGCTTACCCACGCCGGGCGGCGAGGGGACGGCGAGCACTAAGTCCTCAAGCATAGCCTTGATATTTTCGAGACTCTTACCGTAGTTCTCAAAACTACTCACCAGAACGCTGCTGATCAACTCTTCGCGGTTCATTGTACCCCCTTTTCTACTCAGGACTACCTAACCATTGCAAAGTGTAAGGCTGCCGGAGCGAACTGTCAAGGAGACGTCCCGAACCCACCAGCTAAACCGGAATTCGCTACCGTGTTGCACGCAGGCGCAGGTAGGTACGGCGGGACAAGACTCATCTGCGTTGTTGCCAGTCATTGTCGCCCTCGGTCCTCGGTTAGGTGGCGGATTCAGGACGTGTCAAAGAGCCTACCCGAAGACAGGCGCTCTGCTGGATTTCGCCCAAGGTGTTTGCACGCCCTGGCGGTTATTTTTCGGCCGCGCGGGGTTCGTTCCAGGAAGCCAAGCTGCATCAGGTAGGGCTCGTAAATTTCCTCCACGGTGTCTTTCTCCTCGCCCAGAGAGGCCGCGAGGGTGTTCAAGCCGACCGGTCCACCGGAGAACTTGTCGAGTATGGTCAAGAGAATCCTACGGTCCAGGTCGTCCAACCCAAAGTGGTCTACCTCCAGCCGTTCCAGGCCATCCACGGCTACGTCGTCGGTGATCTTGCCGTCTCCCAGTATCTGCGCGTAGTCCCGGATGCGCCTAAGAAGCCTGTTTGCCACGCGGGGCGTGCCCCTGGATCGGCCGGCAAGTTCTTTCGCGGCCCCCTCGTCGATAAAGACTCCCAGCAGTCTTGCCGACCTGTTTACTATGGTGCGAAGGTCCTCTTCACCGTAGTAGTCAAGGTGAAAGGATATTCCGAAGCGGTTTCGGAGCGGCGCGGTGAGGAGGCCGATCCGCGTAGTGGCGCCGATGAGAGTGAAGGGCGGAAGAGGCAACGATACGGTTCTTGCCGATGGGCCCTGGCCCACTAGGAGGTCTAGTTTGAAGTCTTCGAGGGCCGGGTAGAGAATCTCCTCTACCGTGGGAGATAGGCGGTGAATCTCGTCGATAAACAGGACGTCTCCGGCCTCCAGGTTGGTGAGGAGTGCCGCAAGGTCGCCGGCCTTTTCGATGAGGGGGCCGGCCGTGGTTTTCAGGTTTACGCCCATTTCGGTTGAGACTATATGTGCGAGGGTGGTTTTGCCCAGGCCGGGAGGGCCGTAGAGGAGCACGTGGTCCAGGGCGTCGCCCCGTTGCCTGGCGGCTTCAAGAAACACCGCGAGGTTATCCTTCACCTTTCTCTGGCCGATATATTCGGAAAGGGTACGGGGCCTGAGGGCGGCTTCCCACTGGCGTTCCGAAGGATCACCCGTTCCCTCAAGCAGCCGTGGTTCGGGGTCGCTCATGGTATCTCCACTACTACGTTAAGCGGGTGGTGCGGCGCCACCGCTTTCCGGCGGCGACACGCCATTCTGCGCCCATGGACTTCCAGCCATCGGTGGATAGATGACGACTTAAGGAAAGCTTCATCGTGTTTTCAGCCCCATCAGTGAAAGAGGATGCCCAAAAGGCCCTTGGTTTTCTCCACGGGTTTCGTGAAGCGGCTCTTGGCGCCTTTGAAGGAGGATTTCCTGAGAAGGATGAGTATCTCCTCTTTTTTCTTCTTCCCCCTTTCTGTTTCGACGCGTTCAATGTCTCCTTTCACGATTTGGAAGGGTGTCTCCGGCGAAAGCCAGTAGGTTCCCTGTTCCACGGTCTGGTAGCTAAAGCCGAAGAAGGAGGTTGAAGTGGTAGTGGTAAGGCGAACGCGGGTGCAGTCGTAGAGCTTACCTTTGAAGCTCTTCACCTGCTCGGGGTCCAGTTTTTCGCTCTTCTGCGTAATTTTTATCTTATCGGCTCGGTTGTGCATGAAAGCAACGGCTGTGTTGCTGAGTGCGAAGGGAGCCTTGCCGGGTTCCTGGTAAGCTATCGCCAGTGCTGCGAGGAAAGGATTGGCGGCTTCCGCCGGGGTAGGGTTTTGTTTCAGGAGAATCCGCAAGTATCCATTTTTAAAGCCCGCGAAGTTGGTCCGGCCCACCTCCAGCCATATAAAAGGCTTGCCGTTCAACGTTTCAGCGCCGGTGACGGAAAGGGTGAGTATCTTGCGTTGTAACTCGTTGCCCTGTCGTGTTTCAATGTTGTACCTGCCCCAGGCCCCAACTTCCGGCGGCCTGGAAAGGAAGGATGAAAGGTCCTGTGCTCCCAAGCACAGTGCGGCCAGGAAGAAGGTGGCTGGAAGGAAACGCAAGGTTTTTCTAACGAGGCTACGGCGCATCGCGACCTCCCCACGGCAGGATACCGCATTGCGTCGTAGGGGTCAAAAAATACATTGCCGATCTGATGGCGCAATGCTGGTAAGCACGGGCCTGTGTGTCCGCGTATGGTCGAGAATGCCACCCACGCCGTCAATGGAAAACACCGCGCCGCACCTTCCAGCAAAATCAATATGGATACGGGCACGGTTGTGCAAAAGCAACGCCGGGTGTACGGACCTCTCTGCGCTTGCCTGTCGCATCGGCGACGCAGACAGGTGTGGGCAAGACTCGCCTGCGCAGGTAGGGCCCAGACAGGCCGCGCTTGCGCGGTAATGCGGTAGGCGGGTTCCGGTGCGCCCCACGCTTAATCGTCCTTGTAGACGATAGGAGTCGTGTCAATGTGGGCGGGGGGATAGTCATAGATGTGGGGGTGACCCTTCGAGTCGATGTGCAGGTAATAGACCCGCATGGAAACCGTGCGGTTCCGCCGGGATAGGTAAAATCGCTCATAGTCGGAGGGGGAGACCAGGAGCGACTTCGCCTCTTTAACGAGCCTTGGATGGCCGTAGTAATCCAGTATGGTGAAGACGTAGCGCACCGTTTCGCCGTAGGGTGGGATCCTCTTGCCGTATTTTTTTACGGCGTTCTCGCCGGCGTTGTAGGCGGCGAGCACCAGGGGAATGTTTTGGCCGAAGACGTCAAAGAGGTGCGCGAGAAGGGCGGTGCCGCATCTTATGTTCTGATCGATGTCCCAACGGTTCGTGCAGCCGAAGCGCTTGGCGGTTTTGGGCATCAACTGCATGAGACCCACGGCGCCGCGCCTCGAAAGAACGTTAGGGCGAAAGTTCGACTCAGCCCTTACCAGCGAAGCGACGAGGCCGTAGTCGAGCCCTCTCTTAGAGCAGGCGGTTCTCAGCTTGGCCTTGGTTTCGGCCAGCTCTTTCGTTGGAATGGCAGGTAGGGGGGGTGCCTTTCTCTTTGCATTCTTCCGCGAAGCTGAGGCCCGATCTTTGTTTGTTATAAGGATGTGCCCGTTGGCGTCCCGCTCTATCCTTATTTGAGCTTGCAGGAGGGAAGAGACGAGAAGCGCCGCCACGAAAACAACCGCCCGGCCCGTCACGACGCGGACCCTTCCGGCCATGCCCGGTGGGCGAGTTGGCCGCAGGCGGCAAGAATGTCCGCTCCACGGCTTCGCCTGACGCTGGTGGGAATGCCGGCGTTAAGCAGCACCCTCTGAAAAGACCTTGCGACCGTATTGGGCGACGCCTTGAAGGGTAACTCGCCGACCGGGTTGAAGGGGATGAGGTTTATCTTCACCTTGAGACCCATGGCGAAGTCAGCGACCTTTTGCGCGTGGGCGCGGCTGTCGTTGACTTCCCGGAGGAGCACGTATTCAAGCGAGACGCGGTCGCGATCTCTCCTGGAAAGTTTCTGCAAAATCTCTCTTAATTTCTTGAGGGGAAAGCGGCGGTTCAGCGGCATGAGCGTGCTTCTGAGACCATCATCCGCGGCGTTCAGCGAGATGGCGAGCCGGGGATAGACGGCACTCCCGATAAAATCTTCGAGGGAATCGGCCACGCCCGCGGTCGAAACGGTTATTCTTTTCCTGGAGAATCCCATTCCCCAGTCAAGGTTCTCCAGTATGCCAAGGGCGTTCTTGAGGTTCCTGAGGTTGGCCAGGGGTTCGCCCATTCCCATGAAGACGACGTTATAGCTTCCGGCTTTGAGCCTTGCCTCTCGTTCCATTACGAAGAACTGCCCCAGTATCTCCCCGGCGCTCAGGTTCCGTACGAAACCAAGCTTCCCGGTCAGGCAGAAAGCGCACCCCATGGCGCAACCAACCTGCGAAGAGACGCAGAGGGTGTTTCTCTCGCCGTCGGGGATCAGCACTACCTCGAAGCGCGCGCCGTCCACCAGTTCCAGGAGAAGCTTCCGTGTTTTATCGGAGGAGGACCGGTCGACGACGATGCGGGGCAACCCCGTTTCGCAACGAGCCGCAATCTCTCTTCTTGCCTCAAGCGGTAGGTTCGTCCACTCCCCCGGGCGGAGGTTTCTCCGGTTGTATATCCACTTCAGGAGTTCGCGGGTGTGGAAGGGCTTCAGCTTCAGTCCTGAGCAGAGCCCTTGAACGCTCTCCTCGTTCAACCCCACAAGGGTTTCTCTCGCCTCAACGCTCTTCTTTTCCACCAAGGGCTTCATCCGGTCTCCATGCCGAATCGCGCCTACTTCACCATTAACCGGTTATTTGCCGGCGCTTTTCGGAGTCGGCGCAAACGTATGGTCGGCGACGCCGCTCTTCCAGCTATCGAGGGCCTTCTGATACAAGGCCGCGGCGCGCTTGTTATGCGACTTCTTTGCGCTGACTATTATACCCTGTTCGATCTTGAAGGCTTCTTTTTTCTCTCCCTTGGAGAAGAGGATGTGGGCGAGGGTGTCTTCGACGTTTGGAGCCTGCCTGACCGCTGCGGACTCCCGCGCGAGTTTAAGGGCGAGGTCGAGGTGGCTCTGGGAGCGGTAGAAGTACCACGCACAGTTATTGTATGCCATAGGATTCTTTGTGACCGCCGCCATGAAGAGATAAAAGGCATCACTCAGACCGCGGTGGGTGTAGCGGTTGCCGTCGTTGATAAAGTATTCAGCCTGGAGAAGCGCGGCCGGATCGGCGTTGGGGCTCTTCATCGCGCCGACGGTTTTCAGGGCAGCGGCTAGTTGGGTGGTGCAATCGCCTATCAGCCGCTCTATGTAGTTTCCGGCGGCTTTCGATAGGTCCGTGCTAAGGGCGGTTATTTCGGGGTCGGGACGGGCCTTGAAGAGGTTGGGAACGTGGCCACTGGCGAAAGAGGTGCCCGCTATTAATTCCAGGTAGCGGGTTTTCCTGCCGAAGGTCTCCGTTAAACCCAGGGCTACTCTATCCGCCAGAGCCTGCGCTCCAAGCCCCTTGGTATTCCGGGGATCCCCCTTGATGACGATGTCGAGAAGGCCTCTTATTTCCGCCTTGCCTATTGCATCCGGGCTCACCTTCGTCATGCGGTGGGCGAGGGCGTAGGCATCGCCGAGGTTACCCGGATTGTCCTTAACGGCCTTGCGCAGTTGGGATTCAGTTCTCGGATCCTTCAACGTTTTCCTGAGAAAGGCTATCACGCCGTCGGGCGCCTTGACGCCCATGAAACGACCGATCTCTTCTCCCTTGCCGTTGACGAGAATGACCGTCGGGTAGACCCTGATCTTGAAGATACCGGCCGGTTTGAGTCCCTCCTTTTCGGCGTCGAGTTTCAGGGCGTAGATATGGTTCTTTATCAGGAAGTCGCCGACTTTGGCCTTGCTCCACGTCATCGCATCGAGCATTTTGCAAGGGACGCACCAGGTAGCGTAGAAATCAATGAGGACGAATGAGTGCGCGGTATCGGCCTCCTTCAGCGTCTTGACGTAATTGTTTCTTGACCACTTGACCTGAGCCGAGATGGGCAGTGTTGCAACGAACACCAGCAGGAATGCAAAAAAACGTACGCGCTTTAACATGGTACCTCCTCTCACTCTTAGTTTGGCAGCCAATCAAGTAACGTCCGCCGGAAACGAACGAAAGCCAAAACATCCCTGATTCCGCGATTGAAACACGCCCGTGCCTTCGAATCGCGGGTGTTTCTCCCGGGGAAAGAAGCATTGCTTGGAGGGCCATTCCCTCCCCGCCACACGGGCAAAGCCCGTTGGGGCTCACCCTTGGTGCCTTTTTGGCCTTCGGCCCCAAGGCCCCCAATCCCCTGATGGGTGAAACGCCGTAGGCGCGAAACCGTGGACCGCGGAGTCTTTCCCGATTTTCCGCATCACCCGTCGCGGGATTGGGGAACACCCAGGCGCTTGTATTCACCCCTGGATGGCGTTAGTGTACAGGAGGGGATGCTAAAGGAGCAAGCAGGCCTTGAGCAATATGGAGACTAAAATGGATGCCGACTTCGGCAAAGGCAAAGCAAACGCGAGTTACCTCGTGCTGCCGACCGACACGAATCCTCTTGGCGCTCTCTTCGGCGGGCGGGCGGTTCAGTGGATGGACATCTGCGCGGGACTCGCTGCCATCAGGCTGAGCGGTCGTACGGTCGTGACGGCCTCGATAGAAAGGCTGGACTTCAAGGTGCCCATCAAGTGGGGAGATATAGCGGTTGTCCAGGCCGAAGTGGTGTCGGCCGGTCGGACCTCCATGACGGTGGACGTGCAAATGTTCAGGGAAGATCCGACGAACGGAGTGCGGCAACTCTGCACGTCGGGGCTTTTTCACATGGTGGCGCTTGATGAAAAGGGGAGACCGACTCCGGTCTTTTCCTCGGTAAGAGCGTGACAAAAACCCCGAAGAGATTGTTCACGAAAGGCCGGGCACACGTGTTGTCGCCTTGGTGTGCCCTGTGGTTGCTGCTCCTTGCCGCTTTTTTGCCGATTGCGCAAAGATCCGCGGAGGCGCGCCTGCCGCCGAAACTCCAAAGGGTTCGAAGGGCGTCTTTAGACTATCTTTGCCGTCTCTACGACGTTTCCCCGGGGCAGAGCGTGAAACCCATCTCCATCACTATCGTCGATTATCCCAGCGCCCTGTCGGGTGCCTGGAAGGGCTTTCCGACTTACGCCGCCGGCGAGGCCGAGCCGTCACAAGGGCGAATTCTCGTAGTGCTGTCGCGGTGCGGTGAGTACCCCTTCGGCGATGCGGCCCAAACGCTGAGACACGAACTTTCCCACGTCATGCTCTACCGCTCGCTTGGTTTTCAGGCTCCGCGCTGGTTCGACGAGGGATTGGCGATGCGGGCCGAGGGCGAGTGGGGTTTTAGCGACGGCTTCTACTCCGTGCTGGCCCTTCCGGCCGTGGCGGAGGGCAAGTGGCGTCTCAGCCGGGTTGAGGCCGACTTCCAGGGCGGGGAAGGTTCCGTGCGGCGCTCTTACGCCCTGGCCAAGGGATTTGTAAGGGACCTCTTTCCCAACAACGCCGACCTTACCGCCTTTATCATTGAAGCCAGGCGCGATGGCTCCGTAGATACGGCATTTTTCCGGCGCTTCGGTGTTTCACCGGCCACGGCCTTCCAGGCGTGGGCCAAGCACCTTCCCTGGTGGGGCCAGTGGGTGGCTTGGCTCACTTCGGAGAACGTCCTGTGGATTTTGGTAACGCTGCTCTTCATCCTTGCGACCGTCGCCGCTTACCATCGCAGGCGCATAAGGTACGAGCGACTACCGGATTGAACGCCCCCACTTTTTTTGGTTGCGATGCTTATTTTCGTCCGGAAGAGGTTCTCTTCCGCAATCCCGGTGTAGGTGGTGGATCCCGGTCAAGAGGTGAGGCCACCAACACGTGGGGTAAATCGGGTGTATAATAACTCGTCATGTTTTGTTTGACCCGCGCGGGGAAATCCACGCGTGGCGGCTCAAACCATTATTTGGGGAAAGCAACGGTGGATTTTGAACTGACCCAGGAACAACAGGTACTCCGGGAGACCGTTCGTTCCTTCGCCGAGGAGAAGATGGGGCCGCACGTTCGCGAGTGGGACAATGCAGCCTATTTCCCAAAGGAGATATTCGACGAACTGGGCAAGATGGGGATCATGGGTGTCATCTTCCCGGAGAGCTACGGCGGCGCCGGAATGTCCTACGTGGATTACGTGATCATAGTGGAGGAACTCTCCCGCATAGATCCCTCCATAGGCATAGGCGTGGCAGCCCACAATTCCCTTTGCGGCAACCACATCTACCGGATGGGGTCGGAAGAGCAGAAGAAGAAGTACCTGGTCCCCCTGGCAAAGGGAGAGAACATAGGTGCGTGGTCGCTAACGGAACCCGGGTCTGGTTCGGATGCCGCGGGTCTAAGCGCCACGGCCGTCAGGAAAGACGGGGGCTGGATACTCAACGGCGCCAAGACCTTCTGCACCCACGCCACCGTTGCCGACACGGCGGTGGTCATGGTCTTGACCGACAAGGAGGATCCTCACCACGGCGTGACGGCTTTCATTCTGGAGCGTGGAATGGCGGGCTTTCATCCGGGCAGGAAGGAGGACAAGCTTGGGCTGCGGGCCTCCGATACCGGCGAACTGGTCCTCGAAGACTGTTTTGTCCCGGACGAAAACAGGCTCGGTGAAGTAAACCACGGCTTCATCGACGCTCTGAAGATTCTCGATGGAGGGCGAATTTCCATAGCGGCGCTCTCCCTGGGAGGAGCGCAGGGCGCCTACGAAATTGCGCTGGAGTATTCCAAACAGAGGGAAGCTTTCGGCAAAAAGATTTCGAGCTTTCAGGCGATACAGTGGGCTCTTGCCGACATGGCTACCAGGATTGAAGCCGCCCGCCTCCTCACCTTTCAGGCCGCGTGGCGAAAGGACAACAACCTCGGCGTCACCAAGGAATCGGCTATGGCGAAGCTCTACGCCAGCGAAGTATCCGTCTGGGCGGCCGAGAGGGGAGTCCAGATACTGGGGGGCTACGGCTTCATCAAGGATTTCCTGGCCGAGAAGTTTTACCGGGACGTGAAGCTCAACACTATAGGGGAAGGAACGAGTGAAATTCAGCGCTTGGTTATCGCACGGCAAGTGTTGAATGAATTCGCGTAACCAGCTTCTCCCTCCGATGGGATTGCTCCCAAAGGCCGTCCGTGGAGTTCACCGTTGAAGCTTATTAGTGAAAGAGTTTTGGCGGGGGATCGCCGCGCTCTCGCGCACGTTATCACCACTATCGAAGATCGCCGAAACGGTTACCTGGACATACTCAAAGAACTTTATCCAAGGGGAGGCCACGCACGCCTCATCGGCATAACCGGTTCTCCCGGGTCCGGTAAATCAACGCTGGTCAACCAGTTGATAGGCGCCTATCGTGAAAGAAGCCTGTCCGTGGCCGTTGTCGCCATAGACCCCTCCTCGGCATTTTCAGGCGGCGCCATTCTGGGCGACCGTATCCGAATGCAGGACAAGGCGCTGGACGAAGGGGTCTTTATCCGCTCAATGGCTACGAGAGGTCACATGGGGGGCCTTGCCACCGCTACCGGGGACGTGCTTACCGCGCTCGACGCGGCGGGTTTCGACGTCATACTCGTGGAGACGGTTGGAGTCGGCCAGGACGAAGTGGACATAGTCAGGGAGGCCGATACCGTACTGGTGTTGCTCGTTCCGGGCCTCGGCGACGACATTCAGGCCATCAAAGCGGGCATCATGGAGATCGCCGACGTCTTTGTTGTCAACAAAGCGGACCATGCGGGCGTCGACCGCGTGGAGAGAGAACTCCATGCGGCCATGACGCTGGGTGGTGCGCCTCTCGCCTGGATGCCTCCCGTCGTTAAAACCGTGGCTACCAGCGGCAGCGGGGTAACGGCGCTCCTGAATGCAATAGACGAACACGCCGGCCACCTGGCCGAAAGCGGTGCAGCCGAAGAGAGGCAAAGGTTGAAGTACCGGCTGAGGTTCAAGGACCTCCTTGCAGAAGGTTTTCTCTTGGGTGTCAGTCGGCACTGGCTTGCCGAAGAGGAGGAGGACCGGTTGCTGGAGGCGTTTATAAAGAGAAAATCAGATCCATACTCGGTCGTGGAGGCCATTCTGGACCGCGTGCAGTGGGAGAAGAGACCATGAAGCTTGACCACGTGGGCGTGGCGGTGAACTCAATCGCGGAGGCACGCTGCTTCTACGAAGACCTCGGCCTGAAATGCCTTGGTGAAGAGGTGGTTGCGGACCAGGGGGTGCGAATCGCCTTTTTTTCCCTGGGAGACACGCGCCTGGAACTTTTGGAGAGCACCGATTTGGAAAGTCCCGTGGCCGGTTTCATAGGTAAACGGGGGCCGGGACTGCATCACCTGTGTGTCCGGGTCTCCGACTTAGCCGCCACTCTCGACGAACTTCTGGAGAGGGGTTATGCTCTCGTTGACAGGACGCCGAGGATAGGCGGGGATGGCCGCAAGGTAGCTTTCGTTCATCCGAAGGCAACCGGTGGAGTTCTGCTGGAACTCTCCGAAGAGTGAGGGGAGATTTATGGAAGGGACTTTGGCTGTAAGTGCTATGGACCCCGGTCCAGGGCTGCCGATCGTTCTTTACCTCAACGAACCTCGTGAGAAAAGATGGGGGATTCTACTCAAGATGACGCCCGCCGGTCTTTGGATGCGCGGTATCGAACTCGACGCCTTCGAGGACTGGGCACGCGAAATCGCCTCGGGGAAGGAGCAGGCGCTCGGCCTTTCTACTTTCTTCGTTCCATTTCTGCGCGTGGACAAGGTCGTTGCGGATGAGCCTTGCGGCGCCGCACCTTCCTTCCGCCGCCGGTTGGAATCCATTACCGGGCGTTCGATGGAATCCGTTGTTGAAGCGTCCTCATCAAGGGATGAAGGCGGGAAGGGCTGACGCCTGAAGGTTGCGGTGCTTCGGACCATGAGCATAGCGGGAAAACAACTGGAACAAGAAGCGTTTCATCCACGATGGAGACCTTGATGTACGATCCTACGGACGAAAAGGTTGAGGAATTGTTTTCAACACTTCTGCATATTCTGACTGAGGTTCCATCCAAGGTCGGCAAGCAGGCCCTTGCAAAGGCCCTTGAGGACGCCGCCCTCCTGGAACTCGTTCTGAGAAGCTACGCCGGAGAGGAACTCGAAGAGAAGCTGGAAGCGGCGCTCACCGAACACTGGGATGAAGTGCAGGAGTTCAGGAACGAAAGGGCCGCCTCTCTTCTCTACAGTATTCAAACCAACGAGTTTTAGAGGCGCGCCGTGGTTGTTCTCCGCTCCGCCTTTTTGGTCAGGCGTAGGATTCCGGGCAAGCCGGAATGATGCCTTTCGGCCTTTGCAAACAAAGGCCGCGACGGTTTTTTTGACCCTTGACCCGGAATCTCTTCCGCCCCGGTGGGCCGCGTGGGGAGCAACTTGCAACCGGCCATGAGTGGTATACTCCGTGCCCCGGTTCCTAAGAGCCGGGCTGAACGCCGGAGAATCGGCGCTAAATGTTTAAGCGACCCCCAATGCGGATAACGCCTTAAGGGGCCTATTACAGGAGGTTTCCATGGCACCAAGTAAGCAGGAATCCCTCGATTACCATTCGTTGGGTCGTTCCGGCAAGACCGAAGTGGTTGCAACCAAGCCGTGTCTTACGGCTCGCGACCTTAGCCTGGCCTACACGCCGGGCGTGGCATACCCATGTTTGGAGATTAAGGAGAATCCGGAAGAAGCCTACAAGTACACCAACAAGGGCAACCTCGTTGCCGTCCTGACCAACGGTACCGCCGTCCTGGGCCTGGGAGACATAGGCGCCCTGGCGGGAAAGCCGGTGATGGAGGGCAAGGGCGTACTCTTTAAGCGTTTCGCCGGTGTCGACGTCTTCGATATAAACGTCAACACCCACGACCCGGAGGAGGTGATCAAGGTTGCCCAGCTCCTCGAACCCACCTTTGGGGGAATCAACCTGGAGGACATCAAAGCCCCCGAGTGCTTCCACATTGAGGAAGTTCTGAAGAAGACCATGAACATCCCGGTCTTTCACGACGACCAGCACGGCACCGCCATTATTTCCGGTGCCGCCATACTTAACGCGTGCGAGATAACCGGGAAGGACATACACAAGGTAAGGGTGGTTGTATCCGGCGCCGGTGCGGCCGCAATGGCTTGTGCGAAATTCTACGAACAGCTCGGCGTTCCCCACGAAAACTTCACCCTTGTCGATTCCAAGGGAGTTATCTATAAGGGCCGTAAAGAGGGTATGAATAAATACAAAGAGTATTTTGCTAAGGATACTCCCTGTCGCACTCTCTCGGAAGCGATGAAAGGCGCCGACGTTTTCCTCGGGGTGTCTGTGAAGGGCTTGCTTACAAAGGATATGGTTCGCTCCATGGCCGATCAGCCTATCGTTTTTGCCATGGCCAACCCGGACCCGGAGATTACCTACGAAGACGCCGAGGATGCACGCTCCGACGTCATAATGGCCACGGGCCGATCGGACTATCCGAACCAGGTAAACAACGTGCTGGGCTTTCCCTTTATCTTCCGCGGAGCGCTGGATGTTCGCGCAACGGAGATCAACGAGGAGATGAAGGTAGCCGCGGCTCACGCTCTTGCCGATCTGGCCAAGGAACCGGTGCCGGAGAATGTCTGCGCCGCCTATGGTGGACAATCCTTTGAATTCGGCCGGGACTACATCATACCCAAGCCCTTCGATCCGCGGGTTCTCTACCGGGAGGCCCTGGCCGTAGCCAAGGCTGCCTGCGAAAGCGGCGTTGCCCGCAAGCCCATTACCGACTGGGATGCTTACAGGAGCCACCTGGAAGGCATGACGAGCAAAAGCCAGGAAGTCATGCGCACCATCCGGGCAACGGCCCGCCGGGAGAAGAAGCGGGTGGTTTTCCCGGAAGGCGGGAACCTGAAGGTTATTGAGGCCTGCCGCGTTCTGGTCGAAGAGGGCATCGGGAGACCGATTCTCCTGGGAAATCCGGAAGTGATAAAGGCCCGGGCGGAGCGCGTTGGGCTGGATGTGGGCGCCGTAACCATCGTTGATCCAACCGATTCGCCCGACAACGAAGGTTTTGCTAAGGAACTCTACGAGCTGCGCGCAAGAAAGGGTTACACGCCGAAAAAGGCCGAAAGGCTTGTAAGGAAGGCGCTTCACCACGCCGTCATGATGCTCAGGACCAACAAGGCCGACGCAATGGTGGCGGGAGTGGAGCGTTCCTACGTTGACACCCTACGGGTTGTCCTGCCTCTCGCGGAGCTGGATGAGAATGTAAGCGGGGCCGTGGGGATGCACGTCGTTCTCGTGAAAGGCAAAGTTTACATCTTCGGCGACACCACGGTTAACGTGGAGCCCGATGCGGCGCAACTCGTCGAAATAACCCTGCTGGCGGAGAAACTGGCCATACATTTCAACATGAAACCGAGAATCGCCCTCCTGGCCTTCTCCAACTTCGGCGACAACGACCACCCGAAGACGCGCAAGGTTCGCAAAGCGGTCGCCATGCTGCACCGGGACTATCCCGAACTTGTCGTGGACGGTGAGATGCACGGCGACGTGGCGCTTATGTCCCAGTTTGCCGAGAAGAACTACCCCCACTCCAAGGTGAAGGGGAACGCCAACGTGCTGATCTTCCCCGACCTCCAGAGCGGCAACATTGCCTACAAACTCGTAGGTTCAATCGGGAACCACGAAGTCATAGGCCCCATGCTCCTCGGGCTCAAATACCCCATCAACATAGTATCGATTAACTCCGAGGTACACGAAATCGTCAACATGGCGGCCTTCTCCTGCTACCAGGCGGGTCGCTGACCAAGCAGCAACCACGGGAAGGGGCGGGGCTGGCTCCGCCCCTTTTCCCCGTTCCGCATTACATTTTTAACATCCGTCTATTCTGTTTTTCGCGTTTCTGCGCTGAGCCCCTTCCGCCCTGTCTTACCTTTTAAACGAACTCCCGTAATTCAATCATAATCAATGGCGCCTTCGCTCCGCGTAGGGACGGCGGCGCTTCGGTTCCCGCACTTGAGCGGGATGTTCCCTCTCCACGCTCTCTACTTTTTTGTCCGGGCCCAGCGGCGGGCCGTGGAGCAGCTTCTGGTAGTAATCGTCCAGAAGCATCGCGACGAGCGCGGCTTCGTCCTCTATGTTGCTGAGATTCATCGCAAGGGGGATAAAACGCCGCATTCGTTCGCTTTTGAGGCTGTCGCGTGACCGCAGGTCCGCTTCAAGCATGGCCGTGACGCGTTGCGCCACCAGCGTCTCCACTTCCTCATCGGTTGGAAGGTTTCTCTCTACGAGGTCGATTCCATAGGGTTTGACGTTTTCCTTCAGGCGAATCTCCTCCATTCCAGCAACCAGCGTGATTGCGACTCCCGCCGCGCCTGCTCTTCCGGTCCTTCCCGCGCGGTGAATGTAGGATTCAGGATCCTCTCCCGGTTCGTACTGGATGACGTGGGACAGTTCGGGGATGTCGATTCCCCGCGCCGCGACGTCGGTGGCTACCAGGAAGCGCAGTGCTCCCCGCCTGATCTTGGCCATCACCCTCTCCCTGGCGGCCTGGGTCAGGTCGGCGCTCAATTCATCGGCGTCGTAACCGAAGCGGTCCAGGACTACCGATACATAGTGAACGTTGGTTTTCGTGTTGCAAAATATGATCGCCGAAACCGGGTTTTCCACCTCGATAATTTTAACCAGGCTCCTCTCCTTTTTCATGGGAGGAACGATGTAGAAGACGTGTTCGGTATCCGCCACGTGAACGTGGTCTTTGCTGAGGCTGAGGAAGTCGGGTCGTTGCAGAAACTGCTTCGCCAGCTTCATCACGTGGGGGGGGAAGGTTGCGGAAAACATGTAGCCGTGTACGCCGTGGTTGGGCAGAAAGGTCTGCATACGCTTCATGTCGGGATAGAAACCCATGGAGAGCATACGGTCGGCTTCGTCGAAGACGAGTATTTTAAGGGCGCTTAGGGAGAGGGTTCCCTTAAGTAAGTGGTCCAGGATGCGCCCGGGTGTTCCAACCACCAGATGAGCGCCCTTCTTGAAGCCCTCTATCTGCGGACCGTAGGCCGCGCCGCCGTAAACGGCTACCGTTCGCAGCCCCGAGCCCGCGGCAAGAAGTTCGGACTCGTTGGTTACTTGGTGGGCGAGTTCCCTGGTAGGCGCCAGTACGAGGGCTTGGCACGCGACCCGCCGCGTGTCTATCATATTCATAATCGGCAGCAGGTAGGCCCCTGTTTTGCCGCTTCCCGTCCTGGACTGTACCATCAGGTCCCTTCCGGCCATCATGTAGGGAATGCCCTTTGCCTGGACCGGCATGAGTTGGGTCCACCCCGCCTTAGAACAGGCGACCCTCAAGAGCGTCGGTAACTCCTCTAACGTTGTTGCGGGCAGGGCGTTGTCGGGCTCCTCCACCGAATCCGTTTCAGCCCCGTTGTCGGTGTCCGCGTAGGCTCGCGGCGTGGTCGCGTTTCCACCGGAGCCCCCGGATGCTTTCAGTGCGCTCTTTTTTTCTTCTTCGTTCACATTGCTCTCCATATCTTGCCTTGCACCATATTTAAGGGACGTCGCTTTCGAGCGATTACGTTGGATCCAATGAAGTCTTCGGTGAGTGTCTGGATTTACCCATAGTTTGTTTTTCTTCCGCCGTTTCTAATTTAACGTCTCACGACAAGAGAGCTAAACCTTCTTGAGGGTGTGGCCCATCTTTTCTTTCTTGGTTTTGAGGTAGGCGCGGTTGTTGTCGTTGGGAGTGATTTCGAGGGGGACCTGGTCGACGATCGTGATACCGAAGCCGGAGAGAGCGGCAAGTTTCTTGGGGTTGTTCGTGAGCAGCCTGATGCGGTTGAGGTTGAGGTTGTGAAGTATCTGGGCGCCGATGCCGTAGTCGCGTTGGTCGGCGCCAAAGCCAAGCGCCTCGTTGGCCTCGACGGTGTCCATGCCCCGGTCCTGGAGTTCGTAGGCGCGAAGCTTGTTGCAGAGGCCGATTCCTCTTCCCTCCTGGCGGAGGTAGACGATGACGCCGGCGCCCTCTTTGCCTATGGCGTTCATGGCGGCGCCGAGCTGTGCGCCGCAGTCGCAGCGAAGAGAGTGTAGCGCGTCTCCGGTCAGGCACTCGGAGTGCATTCGAACGAGAACCTCGTCGTTCTCTTCCCACTCTCCCATGGTAAGGGCGAGGTGCGTCTTATCGGTAATTACGCTTTTGTAGGCTATCACCCTGAAGAGACCGTACGGGGTCGGCAGTTGGGGCTGGGCCACGCGCCGAACGAGGGATTCACGGCTCAGGCGATAGGTGACGAGGTCGGCGATGGTAACGATGTTTATGCCGAACTCTTTGGAAAATTCGAGCAGGTCCGGCATCCGTGCCATCGTGCCGTCGTCCTTCATAACTTCGCAGATCACCCCGGCCGGGTAGAGACCCGCGAGGCGCGCGAGGTCCACCGACGCTTCGGTCTGGCCGGGGCGCCTGAGCACTCCTCCTTCCTTGGCCCTGAGTGGAAAGATGTGGCCGGGACGGGCGAGGTCCGAAGGCTTGCCGCCGGGTTCTATGGCCGTAAGGATGGTGGCCGCCCTGTCGTAAGCCGAAATACCGGTAGTGGTCTTGTACTTTGCTTCGATGGAGACGCAGAAGGCCGTCTTAAACTGGCTTGTGTTATTTTGCACCATCATGGGAATCCGGAGTTCGTCCAGGCGTTCGCCCATCATCGGCAGGCAGATGAGTCCCCTCCCGTGGGTGGCCATGAAGGTTATGTTCTCGGGAGTAACCTTCTCCGCGGGCACAAAGAGGTCGCCTTCGTTCTCGCGGTCTTCGTCGTCGCAGATTATGAGCATCTTGCCCTCTTTAATTTCTTCGAGGGCTTGTTTGATAGGAATAAGCGCCATTTTTCTTCTCCCAAGCACGGCGGGCGTCCAGCGGCGCCTCTTGCCGTTCCGGTTAAAACCCTTTTTTTCTCAACGCTTCCAGGCTAAGGCCATTACCCTTTCCCTGGAGCCTTCCCAAATAGGCCGCGACGTAACGTCCTATGATGTCGGTTTCAACGTTCAGGGGCCGTCCGGGGCGCCAGCCCTTCATGGTCGTGCGTTCCAGCGTTCCAGGAATAACCGCGACGCGCACGATCGAGCCGTCCAGTTCCGCCACCGTGAGGCTGATTCCGTCGAGGGCGATCGAAGCCTTGGAAACGATGGCCGGCAGCAACTCTTCGGGAATCCGGGCAAGGATGGCGGCTTCGCGGCCCGTGGTCTTTACTTCCCGAACGCTTCCCACTCCTTCCACGTGACCCTGCACCACGTGGCCGCCAAGGCGGTCCGTAGCCCTCACCGCCGCTTCCAGGTTCACCCCTTCGCCTCGCCGCAAGTTCCCCAGCGTGGTTAGTCGGAGGGTTTCCCTGCTTACATAGGCGGTGAAGAAGTGCTCGTCGAAGCTCTCGACGGTGAGACAAACTCCGTTCACGGCGATGCTGTCGCCCGGGACCGCGCCCTCCCGCACCAGAGCGCACCCCACGGAAAGAATGGTCTCGTTCCCACGACGCTCCAGGGCGTCGACCCGTCCAACTTCCTGAATCAACCCGGAAAACATCTTCCCTCCATATTGGCCGTGAAGATCCAGTCTTTTCCGGCCGACCGCACCTTCAACCCTTCGAGCGTCAGCGCTCGACCGTTTTCAAGCAAGTTTCCGTCGATGGGCCCCGGTTGCCGTTCAGCGCCTAAAAGAAGCGGGGCTATGTGCACCGAGAGTTTGTCCACGAACCTTTCCCTCAGGAATGACGCGGCCAACCGTCCCACCGCCTCGACGTAAAGGGAGACGATTTCTCTAAGGCGCAGGGCCTTCAATACCGCTGCCAAATCATAACCGCCTCCGGGCTGAATCGGCAGAGCAACCACCTTGACGTTGTTCCCGGTGGGAAAGGTCTCCATTGTTCCCTCCGGTCTCACGACCAGAACATCCCCGTCGTCGGGAGAATCCGCAAAGATCTTCTCCTCGCCGGTAAGCAGGCATCCGCTGTCGAGCAGGACGCGCAAGAGAGGTTTTCGCTTTCCCGCGAGCCTTGTGGTAAGACCGGGGTTGTCCAATTTTACGGTTCTTCCGGAAACCAGGATGGCGTCGGAGAGGAATCGTTCCTCGTGGACGATGCGCCGGGCTTCTTCACCCGTCAGGTAACCGGTTCCCGGAGGCGGTACGACGCAGCCGTCCAGCGACTGGGCCATCTTAAGGTGGACGAAAGATCTGCGCAGGGTATGAAAGGAGAAATAGGCCTCGTCAACGGACCTGGCCTCTTGCTCCAGCAGGCCTGTTTCAACGGCGACGCCCGCTTCGCGCAGCTCCTTGATGCCGGCGCCGTTTACATTCGGATGGGGGTCGTAAACGGCCGCGTAAACCCGGGCGATTCCAGCCGAGAGAATCGCCTTTGTGCAGGGCGGAGTCCGGCCCTGTGTGTTGCAGGGCTCCAGCGTAACGTATAGGCCGGCCCCCACGGTGTTCCGCCCGGCTTCCCTCATGGCTTCTATCTCGGCGTGGGGGTAGCCGGGACCGCGGTGGAAGCCCGTTCCCACGACCTTTCCCTTCCGCACCACTATCGCGCCGACGGTGGGGTTGGGATGGGTTTGTCCCACGCCCTTTTTGGCCTGAGCGATGGCCATACGCATAAATCGGATATCGCCCTTCATGGTAAACCCCATCCTTCAGGCCAACAGCCCTTCCACGTATTCCCCGGCGTCAAAGGGCACCAGGTCGTCTACGCCTTCTCCCACTCCCACGTACCTTATCGGGAGTCGCAGTTCGGAGGCCACGGAAAGTGCTATACCGCCCTTGGCCGTTCCGTCCAGCTTCGTGAGTACGAGGTCCGTCACGGGTACCTTCTCGAGAAAGGTCCTGGCCTGGCTGAGACCGTTTTGTCCCGTTGTGGCGTCGAGCACCAAGGTAACCTGGTGGGGCGCTCCCGGACAGGCCTTTCCAATGACCCTATGGATCTTCGCCAGCTCTTCCATCAGGTTGTGCTTGACGTGGAGTCTCCCGGCGGTGTCCACGAAGACGAAGTCCAGCTTGCGGGCCACGGCGGAGCGAGCCGAGTCGAAGGCCACCGCGGCCGGATCGGCGCCTTCCTTCTGCTTGACTATATCCACCCCCGCCCTATCGGACCAGATTTCAAGCTGCTCCACGGCTGCGGCCCTGAAAGTGTCTCCGGCGGCCAGCAGCCCTTTCTCGCCGCGCTGAGCCCTGCGGGCGGCCAGCTTGCCGATGGTGGTGGTTTTGCCGACGCCGTTGACTCCGACCACCAGGCAAATCCACGGTTTAGACAAGGCGGCGCCGTTTTTCGGACCCGGCGGCCAAAGCCCCATCATACGTTTCTTCAGGGTTGCCTTGAGGCCGTTGCCGCTGCGCCGTGCCTCATTGGCAAGGTCTTTAAGCAGCGCGTTGATCGTATCAAGGCCAACGTCGGCCGCGAGAAGAGCCTCTTCGAGTGCTTCAACAGAGCTTTCCGGAGACGCGGCTTTGTCTTCTAAAACGCCTCCCAGTCTCCTGGCGAACTCCTCGCGTGTTTTTCTGAGACCCCGGCGGATCTTGCCGATCATCAAAGCCCCCCGAGGTTTTCCAGCAACTTCTTGGCCTTGGTCCCGGAGGGGCTCTCCGGGGCGATCCTGATGACTTCTAATAGTGCGGCCCTGGCCTCGGGATACTTTTTTGTCTGGTAGAGCGCCTCGCCGTAGTTGCAGTAAATTTCGGCGCCATCGGCCTGTTTGGCGTCGTAGTTGGTCTTGATCAGGCTGACGGCCTTCCGGTAGTAAACGGTCGCCTCTCCCCACTTGCCCAATGCCGCTGAAATAAGACCCAGCTTGTCGAAGGCCATGTAGTATCCAGGGTTTTCCTCGACAACCTTCATGAAGACGGCCTGGGCGTCAATCAGCTTCTTCTGCTTTATGTAGATCACGCCCATGTTGTAGTAGGTGCCGTAGCGGCTCGCCAGCCCGGGCGCATTTACCACTTCCCTGAAGAGCTTCAACGCTTCCTCGTTATCTCCAAGTTGCATGTGGCAGACCCCTTCCGCATTTAGTATGTCCATCCGGTTTTGTGCGCTTCCGGCCCCCATATTGCTCGCGGCCTTGAGACATAACAGGGCCTCCTTGTACCTCTTTTCCTTCAGATAGAATATGGCGTTTACGTAAGAATACTTGGCGCTCGGCCTGATTTTGCTGGCGAGGAGGATGTAATGGTGGGCCGCTTGCATGTTCTGCCTTTTGGCGAATGAGAGGGCCATGTTGTAGGCTACCTCGGGATTCTTGATGTTCTTATCGCTGGGAAGGGAATTGAAAGAACCGGATGGCTTGCCCACGAAGGACGCGTCCGGGGCGCCTGATATGGGCGCTCTCTCCGAGGCGCATCCAAGGATAACGGCAAGAACCAAGACGGAAGCAAGGACCGGTATGCGCTTCATTTTTTCACCTCATCATAAATCACCGGCTGCGGCCGCAACACCGTGTTCCGGTAGTCCAATCCTTTTTGCGGACGAATAAAGAACCCGGCGCAAGAACAGCATCATACCACAAGCAACGAGCCGGGGCGCCCTACTATTACCTGGAACGGGGGTTGATCCTTTCCCGGCCGTTCGCATCACCCGTCGCGGGATCGGGGTACTCACCCCCGGCTACCGCTGAGAGGCGAGGTTGGTATAAAATGGCATCACCGGAGAAGGTCGTAGCGGGGACGGTGAAGTCCCGGCCGCCGCTTGCTTCCGGGGAGAGGAGGGTTATATGGATCAGATTACACTGGCGAAACTGAAGGAGGGAGAAACTTTTGAGGGCATTCTCTGGCTCGTTTCAGGCTCGGTACGCAAGACCAGAAAGGGCGATCCCTTCTGGGAGGGCAAGCTCCAGGACGCGGGAGGCTCGGTTAGTGCAAAGCTGTGGGATTCCGCCCGCGGGAAAAGCAATCGGGTGCAGACCTGCCTGCCGTTTCTCGTCCCAGGCCGCGCCGTCAGGGTCAAGGCCCAGGTTGACGCCTACCAGGGAACACTTCAGTTCAACATCCTGAATATCAGTAGCGTAAAGGAGGGAGAGGTCGATCCGGCCCTCTTCTCGCCGAAGGGCCACAGGGAGCGCGCGACGATGGAAGAGGAGTTTGACGCCATCGTGGACGGGATGCGGGACCCCGATTATAAGCGGCTCCTGAAATCCTTCAAGGCGGACGAGGACTACTTCAGCCGTTTTGCCTCGGCGCCGGCGGCGAAGGGCATCCACCACGCATGGATCGGCGGCCTCCTGGAGCACTCCCTCTCCCTCGCCGGTAACGTAAGGGCCATGGCGCCGAACTATCCCACCCTGAACGAGGATCTTCTCCTCTGCGGCTGCTTCTTCCACGATTCCGGCAAGGCCATGGAAATTTCCAGCGACCCCGGCTTCGAGTATACGACCGATGGAAAACTCTTCGGCCACATATACATGGGCGCCCGGCTCGTCGAGCGCCTCTGCGATGCCGTCGAAAACTTTCCAGGCGAGAAGAAGCGCCATATTCTTCACCTTGTCCTAAGCCACCAGGGAGAGCGTGCCGACGGTTTCGGCAGCCCGGTTGACCCGGCGACGCCCGAGGCCGTCTTCTTTCACCAGGTGGACAACCTGGATGCAAAGGTACAGAACTGCCTGACCTTCATGGAACGGGCCGATGAAGCCGGGCAGGAGGGGGATTTCACCAACCCCAGGGACAACTTTCTCCGCAAGGCCTACTACAGGAGGCGGCCGGCCGATGCGGCTAAAGCCGAGCCCCCATCGGCCCCGCCGCCGGAAGAGCCTAAAAATCCAGTGAAGGATGATTCGCCGCAACGCGCTCTCTGGTGATTTTCATGATCGTAGCGTATGAACTTTGGAGTAGGCGTGAAGGATAGAAAAAGGCCGGAAACTCTTTTCAGGCTCCTTTTACCGGGGGAAATACCGGTGGTCCACGCCCTTTGGAGAGAGGCCGGACTATCCTTTTGCTCCTCGGGTCGCGACACCGTGGAACGCATGACGAAGGAGATCGAGGCCGGCAGCGCCTTTATGGTCGGCGCCTTCGAAGAGGGAGAGATGGCCGGGGTGATTCTCGGCACCGATGACGGTCGCAAGGGGTGGATCAACAGGCTCGCGGTCAAGCCCTCCCACAGGGGCCGGGGCATGGGTAGACAACTCATAGCCCGTTGCGAGAACGTTCTAAAGGAGCGGGGGAGGGGCATAATCTGTTGCCTGATAGAGGATTGGAACGCGTCGAGCCTCTCGCTCTTCCGTTCCGAGGGCTACGACCTAAGGAAGGATATCTACTACCTCAGAAAAGTTACGGGCGGCGATGGGTGGTGATTACGGCTACCGGGAGCGAGAGCGGATAAGCGTTCCATTGCCGGGTAAGGAACGGGGAAGAGACGAATCCCGCCGTACAGAAGTGGTGACGGGTGATCGCTCCAGTAGAAGGATATTCCCGTAGGAGGGGCTTACAGCCCCGAAGGATCGATCTTGCACATCCCCCTCTCGCGGCAAGGTGCTTTCGCCCGACGGCGAATTTCTAAATCAATCGTTTGAGGAATTTTTCACAAGGTCAAGGAGGGCGGAGGCGTGCATTTGTACGTCATGGAGTTGGAGGAATCTGGCGCCGCAGGTGAAGAAGTTGCATTTCGAGGAGGGCCTTTTCCATGGCGATGCCGGCCTGTGTTATGAATATTTCCAGCCCTGTTAGGTCCGGAATGGGGGTTCCGGAGACCGCGTTGTCTCCGTAGAGAAGGGCGATAATCCTGCGCCTTGAGACCATTGGAAGCATGGCGGAGGCTGTCGGTACGTAGGGTCCCAAAGCGGCGACAAAGGCCTTGTCGAGGTGGCGGAAATCTTCTTTTTTTCTCAGGACGGTGGTACGCGAGTTCACGGCGTCGTCGAAGAAGGAGCCTTTGCCGTGTGGAATCTGCATCCGCCTGACCTTTTCCATCATTCTCTCGGGAGCGCCGGTTTCGCCAAATCCTCCAAGGCCCGCGAAGGTGTCGTGTTTTACGAGAAAGAGGATGGCCCTCTCGAAATATTCCGCGGCAAGCCTGAGGACGAGCAGTGAAATCTCGCTGGATTCCTTGGGGCTGGCCAACTCTCCCATCAATCCCTTGAGGAGCGAGAGCTGGTCCGTTATCCTGTCGTCGGGCTCCCTCTCTACACCGAGGTCACGGAAAAAGTCGAGGGTCTCCTCGTTACAGGGAGGGAAAATCTCGTCCGCCTTGCGACAAAACGTTTCCGCAAACTGATGAATCGATTGTTCGAACTCCTCCAATCTGAGATTGGTCAGGCCCGGCTTCTGGAGGATGGCCTCGATGCCGTGGCGCCTGGCGACATTGAGAACCTTTTCGTCCTGGAGGTCGGACATGAGGATGACCTTGACCCGCGGAAAGTGTGTGGCGGAAGCCTGGACGAGTTCGAGTCCGCCGAGGTATCCTTCGCCGTCTTGAGATGGCATAAGTAGATCGACGAGGGAGATGAAGGGTGTATGGGTGTCCAGTAAATGCTTGCAAGCCTCTTTGTACTCGTCCATCCGTAAAACCGGTACGACGCCGGAGAAGTGTTCGAGGAGGTTCTTGGTCAGTAGAGTGGTGAAGATCGACGCAGTTGCGGCCAGCAGGATGGTTATCTGGTTCTTGACCGGGATGACCCTGACATTGTTCCGCGGTTTCCGCTCTGTTGGAGTAGCGACAACCGCACCGACTTCGAGCTTCACGTCGGTGTTTTTCTCGTCTCGGCCGGTGGAAACGTTCCCTTCCCCGGTAGCCTGCGGGGGCGGGGCGGTGCTCTCATCGGCGGTTTGTTCGGAAGCGGAGGGCGGCGTTCGGGCGTCGCCCGAAGGGACGGCGCCGCGGATGGGTTGGGCGGGGGGCGCCGTGCTGGTCATCCAGTCGGTGAAGTTATCCGCCGTCACCGTCTGAGTCAGGAGATTCTGGGGCGAAATCGGGGTCGCCAGGGGATAAAATTCCTTGGTTTCCTTTCTGCCCGGGTTGTCGCCGGTTTCGGTGAGGAAGAAGTCAAATGATCCGCTATTTTCTTCGGTAAGGCGCCTCAGGCGCCGGGAGAGTTCGAGTCCCCGGGCTTGCTCCAGAAGGCGGCGGTTCAGAACCCCCTTCTCGACGAGAAGGTCGATGATTCTCCTGTCGTCGCCTTCCGCCTTTTCCTTCGCTTCCCGTATTTCGCGTGCTTCAACGAGACCCTCCCTTTCGAAGAAAGCGAGGAAATCGGCTTCTTTAAAGGCACCTACTATGTCGCGGACGTTTCCACTCTTGAAATATATTAAAACATTTTTCATATCGGGAATGTCGAGGCGCAGGACACCGGTACGCCTAGAGACGTTGACTATCTGCAAAATGTCAAGGAGGGACAGGTCCTCCAAACTTCCGCCGAGACTCATTTCTTCGTTCCGCCTCCAAGTTGCCGCCCGATTTGACTATAGAAGATTACAAACATCTTGTCCACGGTGCAAAGAGAAAGCCTCTTCTCCTGTTCTTCGCCGTTCCGGTCTTTGAAGACCAGGCTGTAGACGCCGGCGCTTAGACCCGTAAAAAAGAAGTTGCCGTTCCACAGCTTCATCTTGACGCTTCCGCTTCCGCCGCGCAGTATGACCTCGCCTTTTGCGGGCACGTCGTCTTTCTTCAAACACTTTCCGGTCACGAGGGCGCCGCCGCTGGGGACGGTTGCAAAGGGTGGCCTGGACCACAGAAGGCAGGATGTACGCGGAGGCGGTTCGAAAAAGAGCCTGTCTTTTTGGGCAAGCACTTCGAGTCTTCCACCCTTCAGACGCGAGAGGTTCCCCACCGACAGGCCGTCACCGACGCGAAGGACTATGTAGCGTTGTGAAACCCAGTTGGTTGAGCAGAAGGGATCACAAAAGACCTTTCCCACACCGGGGAAATCGATCTCGATCCACGCGTGGAGAATACCTCCGGACATGGCGAGCGGCCCCGTATTGTCTATGGGTACCCTGATACCGACGACGGGACGACAAGGAATACCCAGCGCTCGCAGGATAAGCAGCGCCGACTTTGCCGCGCCGACGCAAGAGACACGATCTTGCGCGAGGACCGAAGGTGTGGCCTCCTTGAAATCGGGTGTCGCCGAGTAGGCCAGGGTAGACTTAAGGAAAAGCATCACTTTGTTTACGGCTTCGTCGCTCCTCCGGCAGTCGGCGAGCATGGAGCGCAGCTTCTCGGCCCTTCCGGGAGGAAGCGGAAGGGAAGCGGGAAGCTTTCCCGGGTGAAAGGGTTGCCGGACCCTTAGCGGAGAAGCGGAAACCTTGACGGTGATAAGCCACCCGCCGTTGCTGCTTTTGACCCTCTGCTCAAAACCGTTGGCGCTGTATGATGGAGGCGCGGCTGCATTTCCGGCGCGAAGCAGGTAGACGGCCTCGGCGTGGCCCGATACCCATCCTATCCCGGCGGGAGATGCAGCTTTAAGCCCAAGTCCCGGCGCCGATAGGGCAAGAACGAGAATAACGGCGGGGAGTGCCGTCCGTATCTTGCGGCGTTTCAATTTGAATCGGCGCACTTTGAGTGGAATATCGCGTCCAGGACGCCGTTGAGGAACCGCCCGGACTCGTTGCCGCCGAACTTTTTTCCTATCTCCACCGCTTCGTTTATGGCAACTTTGGATGGTACGTCCGTATCGAACTTCATTTCGTAGACGGCCATCCTCAAGAGCGCCCTGTCCGTCCGGGTCAGTCTCTCCGGCTTCCACCGCAACAGGTGTCTGGAGATGAGTTCGTCTATCTCTTTCCTGAAGCGCCACACTCCGAGGACTATATGCTTGGCGAAGTTCTTAACCCTGGCGGATTTTTTGTGTTCGCCGTCTATCCGCATGGTGGCGGACTCCATATTCTCAACACCGAGGTCTATCTGGTAGAGATAGGTCAGTGCCAGCTCGCGCGCCTCCCGGCGAATGCCCATTAGATGACCTTGTATAGGTTGGCCATTTCAATGGCGGCCAGGGCTGCGTCAAAGCCTTTGTTTCCTGCCTTGGCTCCGGAGCGTTCCACGGCCTGTTCGATGGTGTCGGTTGTCAGCACGCCGAAGGAAATTGGAACCTTTGAATCGAGAGAAGTGGCGGCCAGGCCCTTTGCAACCTCGGAGGCGATGTACTCAAAGTGGGGAGTGTTTCCGCGTATGACCGCCCCGATGGCGATTACGGCGTCGTACTTCTCGGACGACGCCATTCTCTTCGACGCCATGGGGATTTCGAATGCGCCCGGCACCCACGCGACGGTGATATTTGCGCCGACGGCGCCGTGTCTGCGAAGACAGTCCTGGGCGCCTTCGAGCAACTTGCTTGAAAAGAAATTGTTAAAGCGGCTGACGACGATGCCGAAGCGCAGCCCCTTTGCCGAAAAAGTTCCTTCAAGAATCTCAGCCATTAAAGCCTCCCTGCCGGTCCATGGGAAGGGCGAACGGCATAGGCCGCCGCGCCTTCTTCAGCCTTACCGGCTTTTTAAGGTTCAGGATCGCCCTCAAAATCCGTCAATTCGTGAAAAGCCTTGTAGCGCCTTTTTATGGCTTCAGGAGTTACATCCGCCAGGCGGGTAAGAGAAAAGGCCTGTACGTTGAAAGATGCCATGCAGCTACCGGCGATTACCGCCCTTCTAAGTGTTTCTTTAGTGTGCCCGTTCTCCTTTGCGATAAGGCCCATAAAACCGCCAGCGAAGGAATCTCCGGCGCCCGTGGGATCAACCACATACAACAGGGGAAAAGCAGGCGCCGCAAAGATGTCGTCATTTGAAACCAGCAGAGCGCCGTACTCTCCTCGCTTGACAATCACCGTTGAAGGTCCGAGTGCGAGAATGCGCCCGGCGGCCTTTACTCCATTGCGCTCACCGGTGAGCTGTTTTGCCTCGGCTTCATTGATGATAAGCACGTCTATCCTCGGCAAAACTTTCATTAGAAGGTCGCGGCTGTTGTTTATCCAGTAGTTCATGGTGTCCGCCGCGACCAGTTTAGGCGCCCTTACCTGGTCCAGGACCTTGAGTTGAGCGGCGGGGTCGATATTTGCCAGGAAGAGGTAGGGGACTCCTTTCAGGTCGTCCGGTACGCGTGGGTCGAAACCGGAGAGCACGTTGAGATCCGTACTCAACGTTCGGGCCTCGTTCAGGTCTTCGCCATACTCGCCCTTCCAGTGGAAGCTCTTTGCGCCTGGAACCGTTTCCAGGGCCGAAAGGTCAATGGCGTGCGACAGAAGAAGAGACCTGTCCTCCCCCCTGAAATCCTCTCCCACGACGGCCACGATAGCCGCCCCGGTGAAGTAGGAAGCGGCCATGGCGCAGTAAGAGGCGGACCCGCCGAGAATGTTGTCTCGTTGCCCCGCCGGGGTTTTGACGCTGTCGTAGGCGACGGTTCCCACCACCAGTAGATTGCTGCTCATCGTCTTCCCTCCATTACCCTCTTCATAATCGGTTCCAACTTTTGAAGCGTACTTTCGGGCCATGCGTCCATGGCCGTAATGACGGCGTTGTCCAGGGCGTGTCGGCAGCCGCACTCCGCCGGGGGAGGAGGCGAATCCAGCACGACCTTGATGAGGTTCTGCGCGTTTTCGTTGTTCTGTGCCAATACACGGAGAACGTCTTCAATCTTCACGGCGTTGTAGTCGGGATGCCAGCAGTCGTAGTCGGTTACCAGGGCGAGCGTCGCGTAACACATCTCGGCCTCTCTCGCCAGTTTTGCCTCCTGGAGGTTGGTCATTCCTATAACGTCCATGCCCCAGGACTGGTACAACAGGCTTTCGCCGCGAGTTGAAAACTGCGGGCCCTCCATACAGAGGTACCTGCCCCCGTCGTGTGCCACCAGGTCCAACTCGGCGCACGCTTTGAACAGCCGCCGCCTGAGTTCGGGACAGTAAGGGTCCGCCATGCTGACGTGGGCTACAATTCCATTACCGAAGAAGGTGCCGGAACGGCGGTGCGTTCTATCCACCAACTGGTCCGGTATGACTATGTCGCCTGGCTTGAAGCTCTGGCGCAGGCTTCCCACCGCCGAGGCGGAGATGATCGCACCGGCGCCCAGTTTCTTGAAGCCGTAGATGTTTGCCCTGAAGTTGATTTCAGATGGAAGAAGGCGGTGGCCCACGCCGTGGCGGGGAAGAAAGGCCGCCTTACGACCGTTCAAGGTTCCAATGACGTATTCGTCTGAAGGTTTGCCGAAGGGTGTTTCGAGCCTGAGGCGACTGGATTCTTGAAAGCCGGGCATCTTATAAAAGCCCGATCCCCCGAGAATACCGTATTCTATACTTTCCATAAGTAAACACTCCTTCCGAACCGCTCAGGATAACATAGGCGGCCCTGCTATGGGAGCCATCGCGGAATTTCCAATCCCGCGATGGGTACGAAAGGAATAAGCCGGCGGAGCCTTGGAAGCGAAATCGGAGGGATTGGTTGAGGTTACGGGCGGTTAGAGCGGCATGGGAACGACGAACCCACTTTCCCGTCATCCCCGGGACACCGGGGATCCAGTGTGGATTCCCGCCTTCCCTGGAAGCCTCGCGCCACGGAGGGTGCTGCGTTTTAAGGGAAGCTACGGGTTCCGGGGCGGGTCCCCTTTCCGGTTTTCTACACCCTGTCGCCAAGCAGTTGGCGCCAAAACCTCGAAAACCAGGACCGTTTCCCGCCCTTCTCATCCCCTTCCAAATACTTCCTTTGTGGGATATCTTCGAAGATTTCTCCGCAAAGGATTTCTTCGAAGTAGGGGTGGGAGAGCAGGCGAGCGGAGCCCGAAAGGCAATCCCGCGGAGGAAAACCCGCGAGGGTCGGCTTTGCCGACTCGCCGTTGAGAG
>CAZIBS010000013.1:0-31801 GCA_964537405.1 uncultured Thermoanaerobaculia bacterium
GCGTCCGGAATCGGACGGTTGGACCCCGGACCAACCGGCAGGGGGACATCATCCGCGGGAGCGGCATCCTGCCGCGAACCTCCATCAACCAATTCGGGGCTGTAAGCCCCTCCTACGGGATCGGCCCGTTGCGGGATGTCGCCCCGCCGGGTTCCCGACAAGCCTAAGTCCCGGCAAGCGAAGCGAGACCAGGACCTAGAATGACGGCAAGGGGGTGGTTTCCTCTCGGTGGTGTAAGGCTTTGCGGGACCACCGAATCGCCGCCGTGCAACAGGCACCTTCGTGGTGATTTATTTTATATTGGGACGCGGCGCCATGAAAACGGCGATGGCGACCTTGACCGCTTCGCCTGGAATAAAGGGCGCGGCGCCCAGCAGGAGAGCGTGGGTGGGAGTGAGCCCAAGAAGGAGACCAAGCCAGGCCGACCCAAGAAAGAGTATGAGTGCATCGGCTGCGGCGAAGAGCCCGATGCGGTAAAGGAGGCCTCGCTTTGCGGCGGCGCCGTAGGCGGATCCGACGAGCAGGGACGCGGGCAAGAAGGCCCAGAGGTAGCCCGCGGTTGGTCCCATGAGAATCGCAACGCCGCCGACGGCTCCGGCGAAGACCGAAAAGCCCGCGGCGCCGAGACCCAGGTAAGATCCCTGTACGCCGGTAGACCAACCCCCACCAAGCCACGCGGCGCCCAGCAGTACGAAGAGGGTCTGCATGGTCAGGGGAACCGGTGTGAAGGGTAGGGGAATAATCAGGTAAGCGCCCAGAAAGGTGGCGATGAGGAAGAAGGGCGCGAGGACCATTCGTTCCGCGGTTTTGCCCAAAATAGGCGTGGTCAGCGTCAGAGCTATGGGTTTCATCTGGACCCTCCATCTCCTGCCCGCCGGTCCGGGGTGTCTTTGCCAACCGCATCAACCGCCAAGCATTTCAAGTATAGAGCAATGCGGCTTGAGCAACAAATGGGGCCGGCCTGAATCCGCAACCTAACCGAGGACGGCGGGGAAGGTTCAGGTGTGAACAGACTGCTGAAAAACTCCCGTAGGTCGTGTCGCCTGAGCCACGGTTCCGGATGCAAGGCGTCCCGATGCCGTCGATGTTTTGCTTCTCGAAGTGTTCCCGGTTCTCCGGATAGCTTACATGAGGACGTAGGGATCCATTTCGACGAACATTTCCCGGCCGTTATGTTTACCGATAGGGGAATCGAGAAGGACCTTCAGGAGGGAGCGGAGGTGCTGCCTCCCACTCGCTCTCAGGAGTATGTGCATTCTGAAGCGGCCTTCGAGTCTTTGAAGAGGTGGGACGACCGGACCGAGGATGCGTACCGATCGGTCTTCGGCGCCGCGAAGGACGCAGGCGGCTTCGTGGGAGAGGGCCTCTACCCTGTTTTCGTTGGTGTGCCTGAACTCAATGCGGGCAAGGGCGGCGGCGGGAGGGTAGCGCATCATCTTTCTGTAGCGTATGTCTTTTGAATAGAAGCTCTCGAAGTCCTGCTCGCTGGCCGCCTTGACGGCGTAGTGTTCCGGATAGAAGGACTGTATTACGCCTCTGCCGGGGAAGCGCCCCCTTCCAGCTCTTCCGAGGGCTTGGGTGATGAGCTGGAATACTCTCTCCGCGGCGCGGAAGTCGGGCATCCTGAGAAGGAAATCGGCCGAGAGCACTCCTACCAACGTGACGTTGGGAATGTCGTGTCCCTTTGCGATCATCTGTGTGCCGACGATGATCTCCACCCTGCCTTCCTCGAAACTGCGCCAGAGAGCGTTAAACTGCGCGTCGGTATGCACGGCTTCGCGATCCATTCGCGCTACCTGCGCCGCGGGAAGGAGCTTTTCGAGCGTTTCTTCCACCTTCTCCGTACCTTCCCCGCGAAACTGGAGGAACTCACCGCCGCAGGAGGGGCAGAGAACCGGTACGGGGTAGCGTTTGCCGCAGTAATGGCACTTGAGGATGTTGGCCCTTCGGTGGAAGGTCATGGCGACGGAGCAGTCGGGGCACTGGATGCTCCTGCCGCAACGACGGCAGAGGACGAACGTGGAAAAGCCCAGGCGGTTGCGAAGGAGTACGGCCTGGTGGCCCTCATTCATGCACTCTTCGAGTGCCGAGAGGAGAGCGCGGGAAAAGGTGGAGCGCGCGCCGGTCTCCTTGAACTCCTCGCGCATGTCCACGACTTCGACCCTTGGAAGCAGTGCCGTTCCTATGCGCTCCCTCAGTGTCAGGAGGGCGTACTTTTTTGTCTCTGCGGCGTTGTAGTAAGATTCGATGGATGGTGTCGCGGAGCCCAGTACGACTGGAATATTGAGGAGCGATCCCCTGAGCACGGCCATGTCGCGGGCGTGGTAGCGGGGAAAGTCCTGCTGCTTGTAGCTGGGATCGTGCTCCTCGTCAACGACCATCAGGCCCAGTCTTTCGAGGGGAGCGAAGAGGGCGGAACGAGGGCCTATGACGAGCTTGGCTTTACCGGAAGCGACCCTGCGCCACTGCCGCACGCGTTCGTGCTTGGTCATCGAGGAGTGGAGTATGGCGACGTTGCTTCCGAAGCGCTCTATAAGCCTTCTTGAGAGCAGGGATGTGAGGGAGATCTCGGGGACGAGGTAGAGGGCCGTTTTGCCCATCTCCAGGGTTTTGCTCACGAGCCGCATGTAAACCTCGGTCTTCCCGGAGCCGGTCACGCCGAAGAGAAGGAAAGTCTTGTGTTTGCCTTCTTCCATGGTTTTGGATACCGCGGCTACCGCGGCCTCCTGTGCCGGCGTCAGACGGTGGGGAGAGGGCTTCGCTGGAAGGTTGGCCGAAACCAGGTCGAAGAGTTCCACCATGCCGCGTTCGGCCATCTCCTGGAGGACTCTCTGTGGAACACGGACGCTTCCGGCTACGGTTGCCACCGATGGAAAGCCCTTGTTCCGGTAAGCAAGCAGCGCCTTGAGAACCTTGGCGAAGGAACGGGGCGTATCGGCGCCAGCCGCTATTCCCTCCGCCTCGGAAGGCGGAATGGCCAGCATGACCCTGTCTCCACCGGCGTAGCGCCTGTGGGAACGCCACACGGTTTCTTCCATGACGATCTCTTTGCGAAGGGCTTCCTCCAGAAGAGCCCCGGTGGCAGCGCCCAGTTTTGTGCGCAGGGTCCTTACGTCAATGGCTCCCACGCCGAGCGCGTCGGTCAGTGTTTTTAACCTGCCGTGTGCGCCACCCACCGCTCCTTCAACAAGGTGGTAGCGAGAGCGCGGAGATGGGTCGAGGCCGGAGGGATAGGCGCCCTTGAGGATGATTCCGATCGGTACGAGGTAGTAGTCGGCCACCTTCTTCATAAAAGAAAGAAGTTCGCTGGGAAAGAGTGGAGAGGAATCCAGAGACTCTTCGATGGGATTGAGTCGCGGTGGGGGAGAGGCCGAAGCATCCTCGACCACATAGCCTATTAAATGGCGATTGGAGAAGCGAACGCGGACACGGCTGCCGGGCCCGGGCGTTGGAATGCCCTCCGGCACGCCGTAGGAGAAAGTGTTGCGAAGGGGCAGGGGCAGGGCGACCTGTACTATGCGGCGTCGAGGGGGAGGGTATGCCTTCACGTTTTCCTCATCGTTCGGGATAGCAGACCGCCCAGGTGCTCTTCGATATCGTCGAAGAGAACACGAAGGCGCGGGTAGAGGAGGGGAAGATCGCCGGGCCACGTGGGAAGCCACTTTATGGCGTCCTTTTCGGTCGTGAGAACGGCCTGGGCACCGGTGCGACGCGCCTCCGAAAGGAGCACGCGGAGCCGTGCGGGGTTGGGAACGGCGTGGTCGGGCCACGAACGGCGACCGGCCAGGGCGAATCCCAGGGATTCGGCCTGCGCGAAGAAGGCGTCGGGGTTTCCAACGGCGGCGAAGGCGGTAACGGGACGGCCGACGAAGTTGTCAATGGAGGAACGGTCTTTGCCGTTCACCACGAGCATTTTCCATTCGAAGGCGGCGCCGATTATGGCTTTATCCGAAACGTAAGATTCAAGGCACGCCGGGAGTTGCGCGGCTTTCCCCCTCGTGACTACTACGAGATCGGCCCTCCTCGCGGCACAAAGGGGTTCACGAAGCCTTCCGACGGGAGGCGTTCTCAAATCGCCGGGGCTGGATGCGTCCACGAGGAGAATGTCCAGGTCTCTATGAACCCTGAGGTGCTGGTAGGCGTCGTCGAGCACGAAGACCGAGGCTTCATTTCCCGCCAACGCCGCGGCCTCCTTCCTGCGTTCTCCCACAACAACGCTTGTTTCCGGCAAGTTGCGTTTCAATAAGAGGGCCTCTTCACCGACCTCCGCGAAAGTGCTGGAATCGTCGACCGGTAGTGCGCCCTTTGTCTTCCTTCCGTAGCCGCGCAGCAGTACCGCGGGCTGCTCGCCCATGGCCGAGAGGCGCTTTGCGATGGCTATGGCGATCGGGGTCTTTCCCGTTCCGCCGAAGGTGAGGTTGCCGATGGATACAACCGGTTTTCCGAGACTTACGCTCCCGCGTCGCGAGCAACTCTTCGCCCGCAGCCGCGAAACTCCGAGGTAGAGACAACCAAGGGGCAAAAGAGACCACCTCCAGGCTCGTCCCCCGTAAGGCGCCCCCGCATTCTGCTCTTTCGGCTCTTTCATGGCTAACCCTCATTTTATGCCGCGGCAGAGGAGCAACAAGGTCTCTTTGCTGCGCCCCTTCAGAATACAGCACTTTACGTACGGCGGACCAGCACGGGACGACCGGGTTTCGCGGGGAGTGTTGTCAGGATGTGCTTCACCTTCTTTTGCCGAAACGTGTACAATACGCCTTTACGTTGGAGCGTGATGACCGATGTTGACGATGCAGGATCTTATAGGGAGGATGAAGCGCTTCTGGGCCGGCGAAGGTTGTCTCATCGCGGAGCCCTACGACCTTGAGAAGGGCGCGGGTACGATGAACCCGGAAACCTTTTTCAGGACCCTCGGCCCCAAGTCCTACGCGAGCGCCTACGTCGAACCGTGCAGGCGGCCGAGAGACGGTCGCTACGGGGAAAATCCACAGCGTGTGGAGAAGCACCACCAGTTCCAGGTCATCATGAAGCCCGGCCCCGACGACATCCAGGAGCGCTACCTCCGCAGCCTCGATTTTTTCGGCATCGTTCTCAGGGATCACGACCTTCGCTTTGAGGAGGACAACTGGGAGGCGCCGACGCTGGGGGCGCGGGGTGTCGGGTGGCAGGTAATGCTGGACGGTACGGAGATCACGCAGTTTACCTACTTCCAGCAGGCGGGCGGTATTGAGCTGAAACCCATCACCGTGGAGATAACCTATGGCATCGAACGCCTCTGCATGTTCCTTAACGACCTGGACAACGTCTACGACATCCCGTGGAACGAGCATTTCACCTACGGCGATATGCGGCGGGAGGCGGAACGCCAATTCTCGATCTACGACTTCGAGGAGGCGGATCCGAAGGTGATGGCGCGGTGGTTCGACGACTACGAAACGGAGAGCGGGCGCCTTGTTGTGAAGGGGCTCTACCTGCCCGCCTACGATTACTGCCTCAAGGCCAGCCATGCTTTCAACATACTCGATGCGAGGGGAGCGGTTTCCGTGGCCGCCCGCGCCGACTACATAAGGCGCGTACGGCGGCTGGCGTGTACGGCGGCGAAAATCTACGTTGAATCGTTGAATGCGGCGAACGGATCGAAGAATGGCTGACTTTCTGCTCGAAATAGGGACCGAGGAACTTCCCGCCGGTATGGTGGAAGGCCTCTTCAAGGAGTTGCGGCGCCGAGTGGAAGAGGCCCTCAACGATGCCGGGCTTTCCTTCGATGACGCGTCGGGCGGCGGTGCTCCGCGAAGAATCTGGCTTCTCGTAAAGGGCCTTCCGGGTCGTCAGCCCGACCGGGTGGAGACGGTTCTCGGTCCCCCGTGGCGGGTAGCGGTGGATGAAAAGGGCGACTGGACAAAGGCCGCCCTCGGTTTCGCCAGGAAAAAGAACGTCGAGCCGTCGGCCTTGAAGGAGATGCGGGGCGCAAAGGGAAGTGTGGCCGGGTTTGAAAGAAAAGTGCCGGGCAAACCGGTGGCCGAGATTCTAGCCGAAGTCGTACCCGGGGCGGTAAACAGCCTCTACCTGCCGAAATCCATGCGCTGGGGAAGCGGTGAGGAGGTCTTCGCAAGGCCGGTGCGCTGGGTGGTCGCCCTCCTGGACGAAGATATCGTTCCAATGACCATTAAGGGTACGGTTTCCGGTCGCACGAGCCGGGGCCACCGCATACACTCCGGGGGGGAGTGCGAAATATCGTCTCCCGGGGGGTATTTCAACAGTCTCAGGGAAGCACGCGTTCTGGCCGATCCCGAAGAGCGCAGGAAGAAGGTGCAATCGGGGTTGAAACGCCTTGCAGGGGCACTGGGTGGCCGTGCGCCGGAGGATCCCGCGCTTCTCCATAAACTTATTTACCTCGCCGAGTTTCCCACAGTCATCTACGGTGCCATAGGGGAGGAGTTTCTGGATTTGCCCTCCGAGATACTGGTTGCGTGTCTCAGGGAGCACCAAAACGTCTTTGTTGTGCTGGACGAGGCCGGCGGGCCGCTTCCCCGCTTTCTCGCGGTCGTGGATACCCCGTCGGATCGCAGGGGGCTTATACGCATTGGCTTCGAGAACGTTTCGAGTTCCCGCCTCGCCGATGCCCGCTTCTTCTACGAACACGACATCAACGTGCCGCTTGAAGATCGCATTGAGGAGCTGAAGGGTATAGTATTTCACCCAAAACTTGGGAGCTATTACGACAAGGCCCTGCGAATGGAGGCGCTTGCCCGCAAGCTTGCTCCCGCCTTCGGCGCCGGGGAGGAAGAGGCGGCCTGGGCCGCGAAGCACGCCAAGTGCGACCTTGTTTCGCTACTGATCCAGGAAAAGGAGTTTGTAGGATTGCAAGGCATCGCCGGGGGACTCTACGCGAGGAGCCAAGGGAAGCCCGAGGTTTCCTGGCGGGCAATCTACGACCAGTACAAACCCGCCTCGCTACTTGATGCACTGCCGCGGGGGAGCGTGGGCTCCTGCGTAGCCGCAGCCGACAAACTTGATACGCTGTGGGAAATGTTTCGAGTGGGGCTCGCGCCTTCCGGCTCCAAAGATCCCTATGCTCTAAGGCGCGCCGCCATTGGATTGTTGCGCATCCTCACGGAGCAACCCGGTGGGAAGGGGCTGGACCTGCCGGCTTTTCTCGGATCCATGGGAGATGTGCCGGAGGGATTGGTTGACTTCCTTGAAACACGCTTTCGCTTCATCTGGGAGAAGAAGGGTTTCCCCTACGACGAGGTCGACGCCGTTCTGTCCCTTGGTATGGGCCGGCCACACGTAACCGGTCGAAAGCTGGCGGCGCTGCACGCCGTTCGAGAACGACTCCGGGATGATTTCGACGCCCTTTCCGTTGCCTTCAAGCGCTCCGGGAATATCCTCAAAGGGCTGCCCTCCTACGAACTGGATCCCGCTCTCTTTCTGCCCGGAGATGAGAGGGAGGGCGCCGGTGAAAGGGCGCTCTACGCGGCCTACCTCGGTGTGAAGGAGGAGGTCGAAGCTTCTATTCCTGATGCGGATTGGGAGGGCGCCCTCACAGCCTTGGCAAAGCTCAGGCCCGCGGTGGACCTCTTCTTCGACGACGTGTTGGTGATGTGTGATCCGGAGGGAAAGGATTCATGCAAGACCCTGCTTCAGCGCAACCGCCTGGCTCTGCTCCAGCGCCTCAAAACCCTCTTCGACTGTGTAGCCGACTTCGGTAGGATTGTTCCCAAGTGAGATGATAGCCGAAGACGCGCTTCAGGTAAGGGTATCCATCAACTTTCAAACGACGTTTTGTGTTGCTGAATAATATGTGATAGCAAACTAGCCGTATACTACGTTCACGGTTAGGGCTTGACTTTGTCTTTTGAGTTGCCTATAATAAAGACATGGCATGTTCTGTGTTCACGGTTTAAGTGGGCATTGAACCAGGACCTTTTGGTTGTTTCGTGGCCGGAAGCGCGGCGGCGATGGAAGAGAGGCGTTGTGAAGCAAGGCAGCAGCTACGTTGAGGGTTCAAAGAAGATACGAAAGCCCGTAGTGGAGGCTCTTCTCTACTCCGTCCTGGGGCTCGCCATCCTTGGCGTTCTACGCTGGTTGGTTGGGTTCCTGGTGGAGCGGCGGTTTTGGTTGCTTGACAAACCTGCCGTGCTTGAGGACATCCTCTTTATTTTCGCTGCCGCCGTACTTCTCTTCGGGCTGCTTCTAAGAAGCATCAGGAAGGTAAGGGGTTTTGAAGAGAGCCTCACCGCCAGCGAGGGGCGTTTTACCCAGATAACCAGGGCGCTCCCCGTAGGGGTTCTCATCGTCAAAGGTAACCGTTGCATCTTCTCCAACGTTGCTTCGAGCTGGATAACCGGCTACTTCGCCAAGGAACTTGTCGAGATGGACGTTCTTGACCTCTTCGGCCCCGGCTACAGGGATGTTGCAAAACAGCGTTTCAGCACGCCCCCGGGCGATTCCACGGGCGCTTCACACGACGAAATCAAGATCGTTTCCCGGGACGGCGGTGAGCGTTGGGTGGATCTCTCCGTGGCCCGCCTGCCATCGGAGGGTCAAGACGCCCTTTTGGTCACGTTGAACGACCTGACCAGGCGAAAACGCGCCGACTTGCTCCAGAATGCTATCTACAGGATCTCCGAAGCCGGTCAATCCGCGGCCACTCTCGACGAACTCTTCAAGGCCATAAACAAGATTCTTGGGCTTCTTATGAACGCGAAGAACTGTTACGTCGCGCTCTACGATGACCAGGCCGAAACGATCAGCTTCCCATACTGGGTGGACGAGAAGGATCCCCGCCCGGTGGCAGGCAAGCTTTGGAACGGTGTAACGGCCCACGTAATCCGGCGCGGCAAAGCCGCCCTCTTCAGCCGACAGGAAATGGAGAAGATGCGTGAGAGCGGGGAACTGGCAGTCAACGGTAGTACCCCGGCCCTCGACTGGCTTGGGGTTCCCTTGCTCGTGAACGGTAGGGTTACCGGCGTATTGGCCGTACAGAACTATACGGAGAAATCCCGCTACCGCGAGGAAGACAAAGAGATATTGCAGTTCGTTTCGAGTCAGATCGCCATGGCCATTGAGCGAAAGCGCACGCATGATTCCGCAAGGGAGCGCTCGGCGCAGATCATGCGCCATCAGAAGGGTCTGCTGCGCATTGCGGCCTTGGAGGATACCGAACTGAAACCGGCGCTCAGGTCTATAACACGGATTACCGGCGAGGTGCTGGACGCTTCTGAAGCGAGGTTGTGGTTGTTGAACCCGGAAGGAACGAAAGCCACGTGCAAAGAGATCTACGACCCGCTTGCGGAAGACAGGGAGTGTTTAAGCAGCGTTCTGGTTGCCGATTGCCCCGTCTTCTTCCATGCCCTTGAGGAGCACCACTCCATTGTCATGGAAAAGGTCTCCTCCGATCCAAGGATGGCGCCGCTGGTTGGAAAAGGGGTTCAGTTCCCCGAAACGGTTTCCAGGCTGGACGCTCCGTTGCGGTTGCACGGACGGCTGATAGGCTTCTACGGCTATGAAACCAAGGATGCCGAACGCCGCTGGAGCCAGGAGGAACAGAATTTTGCCGCCTCGGCGGCGGAACTCGCCTCTATGGTTGTGGCGACCGCCGAGCGAAGGAAGATAGAACACGAACTCAATCGCCAGAGGGCTTACTTTCAACAACTCTTTGACAACTCTCCGGAGGCAATCGTTGTTCTTGACAACTCGGACAGGATCTTGCGCGCCAATCCCGGTTTCGAGCGCGTCTTCGGATGGCGCCCGGAAGAGGTTGTGGGCAAGACCGTAAACGAATTACTCGTTCCTCCCGGTGAAGTCGAGGATGCTTCCAGGATTTCGCGGTCGGTCCTTGGCAAGGGGGTCATTAAAACGGAGCGAAACAGGCTTAGGAAGGACGGCACCCTGGTGGTGGTCGACATCCTGGGTTATCCGATAATCTTTGGTCCCGACCAAGTCGGCGTCTTCGGTATCTACAGGGACATTACCGATCGAAAGAAGGCCGAGAAAAGGCTCTACAAGCTGGCACACTACGATTCACTGACCGGGCTTCCGAACCGGATTCTCTTCTGCCAACGCTTTGAAGAGGCTCTCAATCGACGTGAAAGCGATGGAAACAACCCCGCCGTTCTCTATCTGGACGTTGACCGTTTTAAGGAGATCAACGACGCCCTCGGCCACGAATTGGGAGACCGGATACTGGTTCAGGCCTCGCGCCGTCTCCTGGAAAACACGCCCCAGGGCAGCTTGCTGGCCAGGATTGAGGGCGACGAGTTTGCGCTTCTTCTCTACGATCTCCAGTCTTCGGAGGAGGCGGCCAAGGCGGCAATGGCGCTGAAGGCGGCCTTTGGCAGGCCGTCGCTGGTTGAAGGCCACGAGATAAGCATGACCTTCAGTATCGGTATCAGCCAGTCCCCCTTAGACGGCGACGACGTGGATTCACTGCTGAGACACGCCGATCTGGCGGCTTCCCTGGCTAAAGCCGAGGGTGGCAACGGTTACCACTTCTTCCGATCTGAGATGGGTATAGAGGCCTCCGAGCGGGTTGCCCTCAGGGCGCAACTAAAACACGCTATCAAGCACGACGAGTTCGTCGTGCACTACCAGCCGGTAATAGATATCGCCAGCCACCGCATCGTCTCAATGGAGAGCCTGGTAAGGTGGAACCACCCTAAACTCGGCATGGTCCAACCACCCGGTTTTATTCCCCTCGCCGAAGAGAGCGGGCTCATAGTTCCAATAGGAGAATTCGTACTTTCCACCGCGTGCCGCCAAAACAAACGGTGGCAGGGCAGTGGTTGTCCGCCGTTGGTCGTCTCGGTCAACCTCTCCGCTCGTCAGTTCAGGGCCAAGAACATCGTGGAAGTAATTGTAGGATGCCTACGGGATTCGGGGTTGGCCCCCGTCTACCTGGAGGTCGAGGTCACCGAAAGCACGGCAATGCAGGATATAGACTACACGACAAAGGTGCTCCATGAACTCGCCACCCTGGGCATACGAATCGCAATCGACGATTTTGGAACGGGCTATTCCTCCTTTTACTACTTGAAAAAGTTTCCCCTGCACACGCTTAAGATCGACCAGGCCTTCATTAAGGACGTTGCAATCGATTCAACCGACGCCGCCATCGTCAAGGCGATTATTGGAATGAGCCATGGTTTGGGACTTAAGGTTGTCGCCGAGGGCGTGGAGTTGGAAACGCAGTACAACTTCCTGCGCGATGTCGGCTGCGATTCAATCCAGGGCTTCTACTTCAGCGAAGCACTAGCCGGCAAGGATTTTATTCCCTTCCTGAACAATTGGTCGACCGTTCACTGAACCCCCAATTCCGCGATTGAAACGCCCGCGCCTTCGAAGCGTTACTGCTTCTCCCGGGGAAAGAAGCATCTCCTGAAACTTTGCGCTTTCTTGGCCTTCGTCCCAATTCCTTGAAGAGTAATTCGACTTCTAAGTCAAATATGTAATGACGGCCAACCCTGAAGATGGCGAAAGTTTCATTGTACACTGCCAAGGGCTTGCGCACGAAGCGCGCCTTCCGGGCGAAGCCCGGTAAGTCCGGTTATCAGTACCCGGCCTGCCGACCGACCGAAGGGAGGGAGAAAGGCGCGTTCCGCGCGGATTGGGCCGCCCAGCGCGAAAGCCGCGGCCTCCGCGACGGAATAGTACCTGCGTACATGGGTGAGCCGGAGCCACGCTGCTTCTATCCAATCTTTTTCATTACAATGGCCATGGTTTCTTCGAGAAGGTTCCTGGCCTCCTCTTCCATGGATGCAACCTCGGCCTTCATCTTGGAGACGTAGGCCTCATCCTTTATGCTCCCAAGGTTGATCAGGACGTTGAGGTCGGCGCCCATAACGCCGGCGTAGGCCATCTGGGCACCGACGCCGGCATCCGACACGGAGTTCTTGTTTCCCAGCGCGGCGGTTTTCTTCGCAAGGGCGATTGCAGCCAGGCTTTTTCGTGCGGTCTCCAGTGGAACGGAAACCGCATCCTTGAGACCGGCTTGCGTGGCGTTACTGCGTGCTTCCTTTTCTTCTATGGTTCCCTTCGGCATACGAAGGGCCTCCATGTACGCGTTGAAAGCCCGCGTATCCTCGTCCACGGCATTGAGCAAAGCGTCTTTCACGCTCTGGGCCTCTACGGCCGTTTCGGCCATGGCCTCGTAGACTTCCTCGTAGCCCGTCTTCCCGACGGTGAGATTGGCGACCATGGAAGCAAGAGCCGCTCCCATCGAACCGGCGAAAGCGGCAACGGAACCTCCTCCCGGCGCCGGGGATTCGCGGGAGATCTCGTGGACGAAGTCGTCGCTTCTCCTGGCGAGCAGGTTGCCGGGAGCAGGTTCGGCGTAGCCGACTACCTTTTCGGTAATGTCAAACTCCGCGACGTCGTCAAGCCCGAGGCTCTGAACGGCCGTTTGGATAATGTCCTTCCGGGGAATGCCGGTGGAACGTCTCTGGCGCTTGAGGTAGTAGACGCCTGTTTCGACCATGGCCTGCAGGGGAACGAGACCGACTATCTCGCTTCCGGTGACGGTCAGTCCCCGTTCGGCGGCCAGTTCGCGGGCCTTTTCGAGGACGACGTGCGTCGGTGTCACCTTGTAGTTGGTGAGGTTGATGGATATCTGAACCCGGTCGAACCGGGGGACCTCCCAGCCGATCGCTTTGCAGTAAGGAAAGAGACCGGGGATCTTGACGGAGGCCCCTGCCAGAGCGTCCGGAGCGATATTGTGCATAAGGTAGAGCGCCCCGGCGTCGTAGCCGTGGAGATCGCTCGTGTGGGCGAAGAGTTCCTCCGGGGTTTTTGCCTTGAAGGGACAGGAGCCGCAGAGGTACTCGCCATCCCCGTGTTTCATGATCTTGCCCATGTTATAGAAGGGCTTCGTGTTGCCGCTCCTGGCGGTTCGCCCCTTCTCCCTCAGGGTGAAGGCAATGTCCGTTGCGTGGTCCCTGGACCTTGAATTGAGGTTTATGTTGTAGGCGATGAGGAACTCCCTCGCCCCAACCGCCGTCGCCCCCGCGCGCGCATTGAACACAGCCGGGCCGAAGTCGGGCTTCCACTCGGGCTCATGAAGTTTTCTCGGCAGCGCTTCGTATTCGCCGCGTCGTACGATCGCCAGGTTTCTCCACTCCGGCCGCGAGGCCGCGTTCTCATAGAGGTAGACCGGAATAGCAAGTTCATCGCCTATCCTCTTTCCCACTTCATGGGCGATCTCGACGCAATCTTCCATTGTTACTTCGTTTACCGGGACAAAGGGGCATACGTCGGTCGCGCCCATGCGCGGATGGGCGCCGTGGTGTCGCTTCATGTCGATTACCTCCGACGCTTTTTTTACGGCTTTAAAGGCCGCTTCCTTCACGGCCTCCGGCGAGCCGAAGAAGGTAACGACCACTCGGTTCATCTCCGCGCCCGGGTCAACATCCTTCAGAACAACGCCGTCAACGGACTCGATGACGTCGGTTATCTGCTTGATAACAGCCGGGTCGCGTCCCTCCGAGAAGTTTGGAACGCATTCAACGATCTTCGCCATATGCCTCACTCCTTACGGTATTCCGCGGATAGGCCGCGGAGAAAACCCTGGTATGGGTTCACCATCGGCTTAAAGTATGTACTTGCTGAGATCCTGGTCGGCGGCAACGTCTTTGAGGCTCTCGTCGACGTAAGCGCGGTCGATGGTGACTTTGGCGCCGGCGAGGTCCGGGGCGTTGAAGGAAATTTCGTCCATGACGCGTTCGAGGACGGTGTAGAGCCTGCGCGCACCTATGTTCTCCAGCTTGTCATTTATGGCGCAGGCGTAATCGGCAAAGGCATCGACGGCGTCGTCGGTGAAGACGATCTCTACTCCCTCGGTGCCGAGGAGCGACGTGTACTGAAGGATTAGGGCGTTTTCGGGCTCTTTGAGGATGCGGATGAAGTCCTCCCTACTGAGGGAAGAGAGTTCGACGCGTATGGGGAAGCGTCCCTGGAACTCCGGCAGAAGGTCCGAGGGCTTGGCCATGTGGAAGGCACCGGCGGCGATGAATAGGATGTGGTCGGTCTTTACGAGGCCGTAGCGGGTGTTGACCCGAGTGCCTTCTACGATGGGTAGAAGGTCGCGCTGGACGCCCTCGCGACTCACGTCGGGGCCCTGGCCACCGCCGTCCTTCCCCGCGATCTTGTCTATTTCGTCAAGGAAGACAATGCCGCTCTCCTCGGCGCGTTTTACCGTCTCCCGGTTGATCTCCTCTTCGTCTATGAGCTTGTCTTCCTCTTCACGGGCGAGGAGTTCGAGTGCTTCGGGAACCTTGACCTTTCTGCTCTTTTTGCGGCCGCCGATGAGGCCTGGCATCAGGTCCTTCAGGTTTATACCCATCTCTTCCATCCCGGTCTGGGAAAAAATCCTCATGGAGGCGCCGGACTCGGCTACATCTATCTCGACCGTTCTTTCGTCGAGGCGTCCCGCCTTCAGCCATTCACGCATCTTCTCGCGGCTTGTGGCGGACTGGTTCATTATGGGCGGCGCCATCAGTGGGTGGTCCTCTTCGTTCTGCACGGCCGCCTGCCCGGGTGCGTACGTGGGAACGGGGGGGATAAGGATGTCGAGGAGGTGCTCTTCGGCATTGGCCTTGGCTTTTTGCCTGACGGCGGCTACCATCTCGGCGCGTACGAGATTATAGGAGATGCCGGCAAGGTCGCGGATGATGGACTCGACGTCGCGGCCGACGTAGCCGACTTCGGTGAACTTGCTGGCCTCCAGCTTGATGAAGGGAGAAGCGGTAAGGTGGGAGAGCCTCCGGGCAATCTCGGTCTTGCCGACTCCCGTGGGGCCGATCATGATTATGTTTTTGGGGGCGACCTCGTCCCTAAGGGCATCGGGCAGCGCCCGTCGCCTTACCCGGTTGCGGAGGGCCACGGCCACGGCGCGCTTGGCTTTGTCCTGTCCGATTATGTACTTGTCGAGTTCCGAGACAATCTTCTTGGGAGTTAAGGGATCTTCGAGCCGGTTGTAGAGCGAGCCCGCTTCGGTGTGAATCATGCTTTCTCCGTTGTTTCAGTTGGCGACGGAAGCCTTGTCGGTTCCTTCAGCCAATTCCAGGATTGTGAGATTTGCGTTGGTATAAATGCAAATTCCCGAGGCGATGTTCAGGCTCTCTTCGACTATGGCGCGCGGACCGAGTTTCGTGTGCTTGAGCAGGGCCCGGGCCGACGCAATGGCGTAGGGGCCGCCGGAACCTATGGCCAACACGCCGTCATCGGCGGAAATTATCTCTCCGCTGCCGGAAAGCAGGAACTGCTTTTCCCTGTCGGCGACGACGAGCATCGCTTCAAGTCGTCTGAGGGCTTTGTCCATCCGCCACTCTTTTGCCAGTTCAACGGAGGAGCGCTCCATGTTGCCCCTGAACTCCTCCAGTTTTGCCTCAAAGCGCGTGAAGAGAGCGAAGGCGTCGGCTACCCCTCCCGCGAAGCCGGCGAGAACCTGGTCGTGGTAAAGGTAGCGTATCTTTCTTGCCGTGTGTTTTATGGTGATCTGGCCGAGTGTTACCTGGCCGTCGGAGCCCATAGCCACATCGTTGTTCATCGCCACGCAGATAACCGTTGTCGCGTGCATTGTTTCCACTTTCATTACCTCCAACCGTGTTTTAACCCGACCCCGGCCACGATGCAAGTGGACGAAGGGGGAAGAGCCCGGCCAATAGCATCTACTTCTTCGGGCTCAGCTCCACTTCCAGCGGTAGCACCAGTGCGGGCCGCCTGTCGCTTTTAAAGGAAATGTTGCCCAGCCACGAGGCGCCGCCGGAGAGAGCCGGGGGTACGCCCTTTACCTTGAAGGAGAGCGTGTCGGGGTGGTCCGGGTATAGCGTAACGGCGCCCTTCTTGCCTATCTCGATCGCCAGGGGATTTGAGTACTTGTGGACCTCTTTGACCTCCAGCGTCCACGAGGGCGAGGAATCGTCGGGGTCCGCGGTTGCTCCCATCACCTTCAGCGTATAGATATCCTTTGTGTTTCCGCCGTTGGGAGGTGTCATGCCGATCGAAACGAAACGATGTTCCATCCCGTTGGACGCTATCGCCTTTCCACCGGCGTCTAATATCTGGACCGCGACGTCGGTGAAGAGGTTCCAGTCCTGTTGGGACATCTCCAGGCGGAAGTGGACGCTCGATTCGCCGGGGGCTACGTGGAAAGTCTTGCTCCACGTCGCCGTGTCCAGCGAAACCTTCTCTTCGGTAACCGAACCAACGATTTTGCCGGAGGCCCTTCCTTTGAAGGTCTCTGGTAGCGCCGAGGTTACGGTGACGTGTCCCTCCGGCACTCCCCCCTGGGCCGCCATGGTGACCGTTATCTTGTCGTTGACGGGACACACCAGGGGGAAGGTCCTCGCCGTGACCTTTAATGAAACAGGTGAGGTGTTGGAGTAGTAGGGGTAGAGGTCGAGTTCCCAGACTCCCGGCGCCATGTCGCCTGTTTTTACCCTGAGCGTTGTGCGCTCGCGACCCTCGCGGGTTACCGTGAAGGCCTCTTCACGTCCCTCGGGGTCGAAGAGTTGGGCTATGATGAAGCCACGTTGCCCGTCCGGAGCTTCGAGTGCTGCGTCGAAGGTCGCGAGGTGCGGTGCAAGGCCGAAAAAGAGGCGCTGAACCTTGCCGGCCTTGAGTTCTCCGAAGGTATGTCGGTAGGTGAAGTTGTCGGAGTAACCCAGCCCGATTGGAACAACGATTGCCGCCGGGACGGTCCACTCGGGACCGAGCACCCGGCGCTGAGAACTACCAAGACCTTTCGCGTAGGCCAAAATCTCGCCCTGGTAGAGCCCCGGCTTCTTCAGGCGGGTCGCGTCGAATGTAACCGGGATCTTGGCTGCCTTACCGGCTTCCATAAAGACGGAACCCTTGTCCACGCGAAGCCATGGTGCGGTGCTCTTAAGGTCGAAAGCTTCAAAGAAACGGGCCTTGTAGTCCGCCGAAAGCCCTTCCGGGAAACGCGGTTTCACGGTTACGACCTGGCGTTTTCCACCCTTCGGGTAGAAAGTGCCGCGCCAGAAGATAGCCGGTCCCTTGTCGCCCGTCATTTCAGGAGATTCCGTCTCAACCGTATAGGCCGACGGTCTCTCACCTGGTCTTCCGCAAAGGGCTTTTAGAACGGTCCAGGAACGTGAGACGTTGATGAGACCGTAACCCTCGTCAAGCGGACCGTACCCGGGGATGGGCGTAGCTCCCCTCTCGATCCCCGCCATGACCTCGTCGCGGCGAATGCGAAGTCCCGAAGCCTTGGCTGCGGAGAGAAGCAGGGCGCAAGCACCGGCCGCTTGGGGCGAAGCCATGGAGGTTCCCCTGAAAACATTGTCTCCATCCGCGTAGTTGGGGACGGTTGAAGCCGCAACACCGGGAGCCGCCACGTTCGGTTTGGCGGTTGCATCGCCGCGGCTGGAAAAGAAGAAGAGTTCGTCCCGGGCCAGGGAGACGCCGAAGAGAGCCCTGGCGGAGGAACGCGGCAGTACGGCCGCCACGGAGAGCACGTCGCGTGCGCAGGCAGGCAGTCCTACGGTTGAGAGGCCGGGGCCGTCGTTACCGGCGGCCACGGTGGCCACGACTCCGGGATGGGCGTCGAGCAGTTTGTCAATGAGCCTCTCGGCCTCAGACCGCTCCTCTTCCTCCGAGCCGATTCCGTAGCTCATCTGAATGACGAGGGGCATCTTCAGTTCTTTCGCCCTTTTGACGGCGTAGCGCCACGCGGAAATCATGGAGCCCGGGGTGGTAGCTCCACCCGAGAGGCTGTTGTTGCCGATTTTGAGCGCCAGAATCTGTGCTCCGGGTGCGATGCCGTTGTAACCTTTCTGCCCGTTAATCTCGTAACCCGCCGCTATACCGGAAACGTGGGTGCCGTGCGAGCCGTCGGCCATGTAGAGGGCCGCCTTCTTCTCCTTCGGCCATAGGTTCAGGGCGAAGCCCATAACCGACGCCTCGGAATGGAGGTCTCTCCCTCTCAAGGCAAAGGTTTCACGAGTTTTGGAAAAATCACCGAGGGCCTTTTCATCCGCGAGGTTGCCGTCGCCGTTCGTGTCGAGAACGCCCACCCATTGTTTCTTCCCATCTTTTTCGGTCTGGAAAACCAGGAGACCATAGACGTCGTTTGTGTTTCCGTTGCCGTTTAAGTCGCCTTTGCGGGCGTCGCTGTTCTTGAATGCGGATTCCTTGAAGTAGCCTATGTAGACATCAGAACCCTTAGCCGGCACGGCCGGCAGGGCGTCGGCGCCATACAACCACTTGCCCTTCTTGGAGTGGTAGGCCTTGCCGTGCTCGTCGGAGGAGAGTTCGGCCTTGGTGAGGGTTATCTTTCCCTCGTTGCAGAAAACGCGTGCGTCGAGAATCTTCGGCTTGTTGTCCGAAGTCTTCTCAAGGCCGGGAAGACCGAGATCTACTCCGGAGTCGCATACGGCTATGAGGACTCCGCGTCCGTCCCACTTGGGGTGAGCTTTTATGAAGGCTTTCGCGCCAATATCGGTTGTGGAGAGAAAATTCCACGAATCGGTGGAAGGGGTCTTGCCCGCCGCGTATACTACTGCTACCATCATTGCCGATAACACACTTACCCATACCCAACGCTTCATCTTTATGTCTCCTTCATCATCTGGTTGGAGTTGCTCTTAATGTGCCAGCATTGCATTTTTAAAGGGAATGACCTCTCCAAAACGTCCCTCCCGCAGTTTCTTCGGTAATTCAGGATCGGCGATCAGCGCGCGTCCCACGGCAATAAGGTCGTACTCGCCCCTCTCAACCTGCCCAACCACGCTGTCGATAGGGCGAAGATTCCCCTCGATTCCCTTCTTCATTGAATCGGTGAAAGAAACGCTGAGAGCAACCTTACCGACGCTGATCGAGGGGAGCCCCGAAATCTTCCTGGACCAGCCGGCGAGGTTCAGGCTTGAGTCTTCGAAGGCGGGCCTTTCATGGTCGCGCTGGCTCGCGTGGAAGGCGTCCACACCAGCGGCCTTCAGGGGGTTCAGAATGCGGCCCAATTCCCCGGGATTTTTGGCGATCTTCGCGTCGTAGTCTTCCTGCTTCCACTGCGAAAACCTGAAGATAATGGAGAATCCCGCTCCAACGGCCCTCCTGACGGCCGCAACGAGTTCCACGGCGAAGCGCGTTCGTTTTTCCAGCGAGCCGCCGTAATCGTCCTCCCGGTTGTTCGCTCCCTCCCAGAGGAACTGGTCGATGAGGTAGCCGTGGGCGCCGTGAATCTCCACGCCGTCGAAACCCGCCTCCGCGGCGAGTGCTGCCGAGCGCGCGAAAGCAGCCTGCACTTCGCCTATTTCTTCGACGGTCATCGCCCGCGGCCGGGCAAAGGGAGTGCCGCGCATCGACGGCGCTCTGGACCTGATGTTTCCCGAAGAAAGGGTAGGTGCTTCGGGGAAGGGTGCATTCTTGAGCGTCCTTGCCCTGCCTACGTGCCAGAGTTGGGCCGCGATGAAACCGCCGTTCGCGTGCACGGCCTCTGTTACCACCTTCCACCCCCCCACCTGTTTCGGCGTAGACAACGCGGGAACCCGGCGGTCGAAGGCGGCCGAGGGATGATCAACGGCGACGCCCTCACTGATTATGAGGGCCACTTCTCCCCTAGCCCGCTTCGCGTAATATTCGGCCATGGCCGGGACCGGGGCCGAATCGGTGTCGGCGTGGAATCGTGTCATCGGTGCCATGACAAAGCGGTTCTTCAAACGCATCTTTCCCAACCGGAAGGGTTCAAAGAGTACCGATAGATCCATTTTCAGGCGCCCTCCTTAAAAGCCAATCTTAACACCCTAATTCCGTGATTGAAACGCCAGCGCCTTCGAATTGCCAGGGTCTGCCACGGAACAGGTGTCGCAGAAATGACCGTCGAGGTGTACCCGCTTGGCAAGGCCCGACGACGCTGTCGTAGCAACGCTACTTCAAGGAGGAGTAACACAGCCAAGCGGGATGGATCGGCGGCAAAGCCCGCCCGGCCCCCAGCTCGCCCTTGGTGCCTTCCTGGCCTTCGGTACCGTCGGCGTGGCCTGCCTGCGGCAGGCACCACTTGGGGGTCCTGGTTTCGGGTTGACAAAGAAGGCGGTTATGCAACCGGATTTAAGTGGCTGTATCGCCCATGGGGCTTAGCAGGCTGCTGAAAAACTCTTCATAGGTCGCGTTGCCTGTGCCACGGCCCCGGATGCAAGGCGTCGCGACGACGTCGATGCCTGTGCGTGTACGCACGCAGACAGGCCGTCACAGGCAGGCACTTCCGAACGCAATCGATAGCCTTTGTTACTACGGCGAATCTCGGTCCTGCGATCGCATAGCCTTCCTTCACCTTTGAGATGGGTAGGCACTTTCTCCAAACAGGCCCTCGTCAAGTCCGACTTCTTCCTGGGCATATTCGACGCGCACCTTAGTAATTTTGTTGATGACCCAGAGCATGCCGATCGTGAATATGAAGGCCCAGATCGAAGAGATGATGACGGCGCCCAATTCGACGAAGAAGAATCGAGTATTTCCGTGGAGCAACCCGTTTACTCCCGCGGGGTTAAAAGCCTTGGTGGCGAAGATGCCAAGAAGGACGATGCCGATAAATCCGCCGACGCCGTGAACGCCCCAAACATCGAGAGCGTCGTCCCAATGCATCTTATTCTTCAGGGCCACGGCGGAGAAGCAGACTATGCCGGCGATGACTCCGATGAGAGCGGCTGTTGCCGGCGACACGTAACCGGCGGCGGGTGTAATGGTGGCGAGTCCGGCGACAGCGCCCGTGAGTAGGCCGAGAAATTTGGGCTTTTTCGAAGTCATCCAGTCCATGCAAAGCCAGGCGATTGCGGCGAAAGAAGCCGCGATGTCCGTGTTCAGAAACGCGACCGCCGTTACGGCGTTAACCCGGAACTCGCTGCCCGCGTTGAACCCGTACCATCCGAACCATAGGAGACCGGTGCCCAGGGCAACCATGGGAATGCTGTGCGGGCCTTTGTCCAGTATTTTACGCTTGCCCACGTAAATAACGGAGGCCAGGGCCGCGATGCCGGCGATGTTATGAACCACGATGCCGCCCGCGAAATCCTTCACGCCCCACGCGGCCATGATGCCGCCGCCCCATACCATGTGGACGAAGGGGAAGTAGACGAAAGTAAGCCATGCCGTCAGAAAGAGCATGTAAGCCTTGAAGGTGACGCGATTGGTGAAGGCACCGGTGATGAGTGCGGGGGTAATGATTGCGAACATCATCTGGTAGGCGCAGAAGACAATCATGGGGATGGTATTGTTCGGCGAGGGCGTGCTGAGAGTGATACCGTGCAGGAATGCCCAATGAAAGTTGCCGATGATTCCGGCGAAGTCCGTGCCGCTCTTCATGTTCCCCGAGAAACACATGGAGAAACCGTAAGTCCACCATAGAACCGTCGTCCAGCCCATGGAAACGAAGCTCTGGATCATGATGGCCAGGACGTTCTTCCTTCCGACCAGGCCTCCATAGAAGAAAGCCAGCCCCGGTGTCATCAGCATGACCAGGCTGGAGCAGAGCAGCATGAATGCCGTATTGCCGGTGTCGAGATGCAGCATGAGTTCCCCCTTTTCTTACACGCGGTAAAGTCGTTATGCCAGGCAGCCACTAATTGCGGGGAAAAATCCCCCATGGGAGAAGAAATATACCCCACAAAGTTCTGATGCGCAAGGCGCGCCTCTACCCCAAATTCCGCGATGGTTGATGCGAATAGCCGCACAAGGCCCAACAGGCCGGGTATCCGGGAGAATGACGTTTCACTCATCAAGGGATTTGGGGGCCTTCGGGCCGAAGGCCAGGAAGGCGCCAAGGGCGCGGCGGGCTTTGCCCGCCTGCCTGTGCGGGCGGGGATGGAATGGCCATCCCCTTTTTACCTGAATCCGCCACTTGCCCATTAAACTCTCTTGGCGTTATAGTTTAGTGTCCATCCGGAAAGCCGGATGAAGAGAAGTGGAGGTTCCGGTTCGGAAACGGGGAATTTCTCGCAAGCTCAAGGAAAGCAAGGGGTTGCGCGGAGGCGTGTGTTTGTGCGTCCCACAAGCAAGCCCGCGAGATTGCGGAGAAGGACCGTTCCCTGGCGGAAACCGGTTTAACTTTTAAGGAGACTCCATGGTTCCACATGCCGGGGCCAAAGGCATCTTGAAAACAGTGGGGACGGGGACAGGATCGCTTTTGCTCGCCTTCCTGCTTATTCACGTTCTCTTTCAGCCCTTCCGGATAGAGGGAAGGAGCATGGCGCCTACATTAAACAATAACGACTACGTGCTTCTCGACAGGATTCTCTTAAGGGGCGGCAGCTTGAAACGCGGTGAAATCGCCGTTTTCAGGGATAGAGGCTCCGGCCATTACCTTGTCAAGAGGGTGGCGGGGCTTCCCGGGGAAACTATTGAAATAAAGGCCGGGCGGTTGTTCATCAATGGCAAGGCCGTTTCTGTGGCCGGACTCCACTTGGGTGATTCCAATCTCAGTCCGATTAAGATTCCTTCAAACGAGTATTTTTTTATCGGGGATAACGGTCCTTGCAGCAGGGATAGCCGAAGCTTCGGGCCCGTTAGCCGGGAACAGATCTACGGAAGGGTCCTGTTGAGATACCTTCCGTTGAATAAAATGGTATGGCTCGATCGAGCAGGAAACACCGGCGGGACAACCTTGATGGCTGGGACCGTGGAAGAAGACGGACAATGAACGAGGCCACGCAGCCCCTCCGTGGGGACTTCTCGCAGCTCGGTCTTCCTGAAATTCTGGAATACCTCAGGACAACGTCGATGACGGGGGTTTTGATCGTCCGAAACGGAACGGTTACGAAAACACTGCACTTTAAGAACGGGGTGGTTACCTTCGCCTCGTCGAATCTCCCGGAAGAACGCTTTGGAGAGATGTTGCTGAGTGTGGGAAAAATTACACAGGAGGAGTTTGACAAGGCCGGCAGACGCGTGGGCCGGGGCAAGCGCCTGGGCAAGATACTCGTGGAAATGCGTGCTATTTCACCGAAAGACTTATGGAGTGAAGTCAAGCGGCAAGTCCAGGAGATATCTTACTCCATCCTGGCATGGGATTCGGGCTCTTTCCAGTTCATGGAGGGAGAGGAACATGCCGACGAAAACATCACTACTTCCCTCAACGTGCCGGAGTTGTTGCTCCAGGGTCTCCGCAGGGTAAATACCCCGGGGTTGTTCTCCCGCAGGATTCCCTCCAAGAACCTTATTTTAGAACGGGTTTTACCCTTCAACCGTCCACAGGGGCTTCATTTCGAAGAATACGAGAAGCACGTCTTCAAACTCGTTGACGGAATCAGGAGCGTCCAGGAGATATGCGACCTCAGCGAGATAGGAGAGTTTGAAACTCTCAAGACGCTGTACATCTTCTTCTGTATAGGCTTCCTTCACGTAAAGGGTCGCAAGGACGGTTTTAAGGAAGAGCAGGAGGAGATACAGGACCTCTCTCTGTTGATCAAGGATTACAACTCGCTGTTCTCTTTTATATACCATTATTTACTTCGGGAAGTCGGCCCGATTTCGGAAAACATACTTGAAAAATACCTTGGGAGGCTAAAAACTACCCAGCCGGAAGTCTTTGGCAGGGTAACCATCCGCTCCAACGGTTCGCTCTCCGATGAACGCATCCTGGAAAACATGAAGGCTCTCTCCTCCAACAAGCGCGCCGTTCTCGTTGAAGCTCTCAACGAATATCTCTACTCCACACTACTCGCCGTTCGAAGAACCCTGGGCTCCGATCACGAGAGAGAGGTTCTCAACACCTTGCGCAGTACGCGGAAGGACCTCTTTCGTGACCAATCCTGAACGGTTGTTGACTCTCCCCGCCAACGGCCCGATGTTAAGTATCGTAGGCCCGACGGCTACGGGTAAGAGCAGCTTTGCCATCGAAGTTGCACTGGCCTTGAAGGGCGAGATCGTATCCTGCGACTCCATGGCGGTCTACAGGGGGCTTGACATCGGCACCGACAAGCCTTCGCACGAGGCCCGACAAATGGTCCCAAGCCACCTCTTCGACGTTGCGGAACCGGGAAGCATCTTCTCCGCCGGTGCCTTTCGCACTATGGCACTGCGAACCCTTGAAGGCATCTGGTCAAGGGGGCGAATCGCCGTACTCGTGGGAGGAACGGGGCTCTACTACAGGGCTCTCACGCGGGGGCTGGTATCCATACCCGGTAGGAACGAAGCTATAAGGAGAAGACTCAAAAGGCGCATCGAGCTACACGGCCCCGAAAAGCTCCACGGTCTCCTTTGCCGATTCGATCCGGACTCCGCCGCCACGATAGGTAAAAGGGATGCCCTCAGGATCGTCAGGGCGCTCGAAGTATTCCTTTCCACGGGAAAACCTCTCTCCACGTGGATCAAGGCAGAACCCTTCGGCGTTTCTTCACTGGATGGGCTGCGAGTAGGCTTGACGGCAAGGCGTTCCCACCTCTACGCTTTAATCGAACGCAGGGTTGATGATATGATGAAAAAGGGTTTACTGGAGGAGGTAAGAAAGCTGGATGCCAAGGGACTCTTAAAGGGACCGGCCGCGAAGGCCATAGGGTACGGTGAGCTTGCCGCCCACCTGAAAGGCTCGCTGGGGTTGGAGGAAGCCGTCGATCAAATCAAGCTTCGTTCCCGCCGTCTGGCGAAGCGCCAGTTGGCGTGGTTTGGGAAGGAAGAGGGCATAAAGTGGTTCAATATAGAAGAGGAGGTTTGGAAAAATGATGCAAGAAGATACGTCGAAAACCGGTTCTCGAAAACCGGCGGGAAACCGGGAAGTCAACATTCAGAACCAGATTCTCAACTTCATCCGTAAGGATAGGGCTCTTATCACGATCTTTCTTGTTAGTGGTAAGAAGTTCGTGGGACAGGTCGTAGGCTTTGACCGATACACCATCCACATCAGGGGCAGGGATTACGACCAGATAGTCTTCAAGCACGCCATCACAAACATCTCTCTCCCCAGGCACGTAATACAAAGAATGCCGGGTGGAAGCGACGATGTCGCCTTAACTAAAGAAGCGGCGTCATCTCCTGAAGCAGCGGCGCCATTACCTCCACCGCCCCCGGAGGAACCGTCATCCCTGACCGGATCCATCAATGAGAATGGAGGGCGGCACGAAGAAGAATAATTTTTAGAGATGGCGCGCGTCTATTTAGTGTCCATCCGGAAATCAGAATGGAGAGAAACGGGGTTTCCGGTCCGAAAACGAAGAGTCTTTCGCAAGGCCAAGGAGAGCAAGGGGTTGCGCGGAGGCGTGTATTTGTACGTCGCACAAGCAAGCCCGCGGGATTGCAAAAAAGGGCCGTTTCCGGACGGAAACTATTTAAGTTGAGATTAGGAGGGCTTGATTCCATGCGCCGAAAATGGGTTGTCTTAATGGTTGCACTTGCCGGGGCGGGCCTGCTTGCGGTTTTTGCCGGACGCGCGATTCTTGCTCCCTACCGTGAGAAGCTGCCAAACGGCGTCGTGGACTGGGATGCGGGATGGATTCGTGCAGACGTCTCCGTACCGATTAGAAGGGGTATTCCCGCGGCTCAAGCGCTGGTTGAAGCGCGCAGGGTTGCCGTCATCAAGGCCCAGGCCGCGGCCCTGAGGATAGCGATGCGCATTCCAGTGAACAGCGAGAAGAGGCTCGAAAGCTTTCAAGCCTTGAAGATCAAGGTGAAGGGAATCGTAGCGGGAGGTGAGGTCGTCTCCGAAAAACGGGTCGGCGGACGGTACGACCTTTCACTCAAGGTGCCCATCAACGGCGTGAAGGGCATAGCCGCGGAAGTCGCCACCGTTATCCTGCCTCCACCGTCCCCTACAAAACCTGTTACTCACCGGGGGAAAGCATCCTCTTTATCGACCGGCGCCTCCGCCGCGGGCTCTCCCCCGAATGCTTCAAGGCCAAGCCTCGCGTCCTTCGCCTCCGTTACGGTGGATGCCAGGGAAGCCGGCGTTAAACCGGCACTTGAAGCCCGTATACTTGATCCCGAAGGTAGGGAAATCTACGGCCCGTCGACGGTTAAACCCGAAATAGCCAGGACGAGAAGCCTGGCGCGCTACGCTACGATGGAGAGAAAGACCGCATCGGGCGCGGGAACTCCCTGGTTTTATACTGAAAAGCCGGGGATACTTCCGCTTGCGCTGATCCGTCCCCCCGGTTTTCTCATGGCCCAAATAAGGACCACCGGAAGAAAACGTGGCCGTAACCAAGGTTACTTCCTTCAGGCCGCAAGCGCTTCCGGCCGGCTAAAGGCGGATATCGTGGTAACCCGGGAAACCGCACGAAAACTCAGGGAGATAGAGGCCAGGACGGGTGCGCTCTCCGATGGCAAAGTGATTATCGTGGTCCGCGCCGACGTGGGAGGCGTAGAGAGCCGAATATTAAGCCATGGCGCCGGGAAACCGGTGCACCTTGCCTCCAGGTAGCCCGGATTCGTCACCCGCATCGGGTTTCGCCCGGCATCCAAGCCCTTTATCACCCTAGGTTCTCGGTTAGGTGGTGGATTTCGGATAGGGTGGCAGTTGATCCAACACTGTCTGGTTGGAGCGTAAATGAAACGGAGGATCCCCTTCAAAACGGGCCTGCTTGTCGGAGTTCTCCTTGCCCTGGCATTCGGCCTACCAATGGCGCTGGGGTTGGCCTCCGCCGGAGAGGGAAGAATCTACGACCTGCTCATGCGAGTCCAAACCGGCAAGCCCTCCCCTTTGCTCTTGCTTGTGTGCGTCGACGATGCCTCCTTTCACGCCCTCGGTGATCGAAAGCCCTCCAGGAAAGAGATAGCAACCGCGGTAAAGAACCTCTGGAAAGCCGGGGCGAATCTCATTGCCATCGACCTGATCTTCGACCAACACCGTAGCGAGTCGGGGGACGCCGCGCTCGAAAGCGCCCTCTCTGAAGCCGATTGCGTGCTTGCCTGCGACCCATCGTCAGGCCTTTTCCCCATCCCGCGTTTCAGCAGACAGGCCGTGGGAATAGGCTCCGTTGACTTGATCTCCGACCGGGACGGCATCATCCGCTCCCTTCCGGCACCATACGCAAAGCTGAATAGGGGTAAGCTTTCGATCAGTTTTCTTCCCTTCGCGCTGGAGTGTGCAAGACAGGTCTGGTATCCCCATACAGCGCCGGTGCTTCGCACGACCGGGAACTCACTTATGGTCGGCAGCCATCCCTTTGAGATTGCGGAAGCAAAATGGTGGATACCATACTGCGGCGGCGATGGGACCGTTCCACGCATCTCCATTATTGATGCAATAAGAAATTCGAGGGAGAAGCTGAAGGGAGTCAAAGGTAAGATCGTTTTAATCGGCACCACCCGACCCAGCCGGCACGACTACTTCCCCGTCCCCATTCCCTCCAGAATCTTTCGCTCCGGCCGCATGGAAACGATCTCCAGCAATTCCATGTCCGGGCTGGAAATCCATGCTCAGGCCCTGTCCGCCCTTCTCACGGGACGTTCCATACGCCCGGTCATCCCCCCCCAAAGTTGGTTGTTATACCTGGTGCTGGCGGGACTCGGGACCCTTCTCACCCTCTTTCCCTTCAAGCCGGCCAGCGCCCTGTTACTATGGGGCTTGTCCGCCCTGGTGCTGCTGGGAGTCGCCGTTACGGCACTTCACTTCGGCAGGGCCATTCCCCTTCTCGGCCTTTCGATAACCTTGCTTGGGTATGCCGCCGTCTCATTTTCCTACCATCGATACAGGGATTTCAGGGAGAGACGCGTCGTTGAGCGCCTCTTCAGCCGGTACGTTTCACCCAACATCGCAAAGAGGCTTCTGAGCAACGCGGATTACGTACACCTGGGAGGCAAAAGAAAGGAACTCTCCATCTTATTCTCCGATATTCGCGGTTTCACGAGCCTCTCAGAGAAGCTACAGCCCGAGGTGGTCAGCGGACTCCTGAACGAGTACTTTACGGATATGACCGCCATTCTTTTTTCCTTCGACGGAACGCTGGACAAGTTCATCGGAGATGCAATCCTCGGGTTCTTTGGCGATCCGATAGATCAGCCCGACCACGCCGAAAGAGCCGTCGCCTGCGCCGTGGCCATGCAGGAGAAGGCGAAAGAACTGCGGAAGCGCTTTTCGCGCGAGGGGAAACCACCTCTCCACATTGGAATCGCCGTCCATACCGGACCGGTGGTCGTCGGCAACAACGGTTCTCAGGAGAACTTCACCTACACCGTGATAGGAGACGCGGTAAACCTGGCGTCGCGCCTGCAGGGGCTGGCCGTACGGGACGACGTGATAATATCGGCCTATACGGCTTCGTTGGTGCAAAACCTGGCTGAAGGGTATACAATAGAACGGTGTGAGTCCGTGCGTGTAAAGGGAAAGAGCGAACCGGTTCAAATAGTCCGTATACTCGGTAAACGTGAAGTGGGAGGAGACTCATGAGGAAAAACAGGATCTCGGCAGTAGCTGCGATAGCATTTTGCCTGGCCACCTGGGCTTTCGCTCAAAACACCGTTAAGGCCACCGGAACGGCTGCCATTTTTCACGGCGACGTTGCCCAGGCAAGGGACAAGGCGATAGACAACGCTTTGAGGACCGCCGTCGAGAGGGTTGTCGGCACCATGGTTGACTCGGAAAGCATGGTCAACAACAACGAGCTTATCTCCGATAAGATATACACCCGAACCACCGGCTACATCTCCGGATACAAAATCCTCTCCGAAAAAAAAGACACCGACTTGAACATCTACAGCGTGACCGTGGAGGCCCAGGTCAATAAGGGCAACCTTACGCATGACCTGAAGTCCATCGGTATTCTCATCCGCAGGATGAAGATGCCGCGGGTCGCGGTGGCGCTTCGAGAAGAGGGCGGCAGCGCTTCCGGAACCATTCTTCAACTCCTGAAAAACAAGGGTTTCAACGTCGTCGATACCGGTTCACAAACGCGCAGCGCATGGTTCTACACCATGCCCCAAAACCGTCAGGTCGACCTCTTGAAGAAGTACGGCGCCGAGGTTGTAATCCTCGGAAACGCAGGAAGTTCCTATGGAGGGAACGTGGGCAAATCGCACCTTCGCTCCTACCATGCGGACGTCAGCCTGAAGGCCCTCAAGACCGATACCCATGAAGTCATCGGTACGGCTTCGGGCAGCGGCAAAGCCGTCGACGTCAGCGATTCGGGAAGGAACCAAGCTCTCAGGCAGGCGGCCACCATCGCGGGAAACTCCATCTCCGGGTCGATCATCTCCCAGTGGTCCAAGGAAAGCTCTTCAACCCGCCTCGTGGTACTGGAGGTTTTGACAAACAGCGCCTTGAAGGCCGGGCAGTTCGTGAAGAGACTCCCGTCAGAGGGCAGGGGTATAGAGAATGTCATCGTGAGAGAGAAGCGTGGGCGCACGACCACCTTGAACGTTTACATGAAGGGCGACGCCTCAGACCTCGCCGGGGAGATAAAGAAGATATTCCCCACCGCCAGGGTGGTTTCTCAGTCGGCCGACAAATTGACAATTTCACTTTGAAACGGTTATGTTTCCCGCTGAAAAGGAGGGTTTGAACATGAAAAGGCTGTTTACGAGTATGGTTGCAATTATATGTGTTGTCGCGTCTCTGGGCGCCTTCGCGCAGAAGCCGCGTATCGCCGTTCTGAAGATAAGGAACGACTCGAACTACGGCGCGCGACGTCTTGGCTCCGCTATCCAGGACTGGCTCATGCAGGACCTTGTTCAGTCCGGAAAGTTCAGGGTTATGGAACGCAAGCGCCTTAACTCCGTTCTCGCCGAGCAGGGCCTTTCTCTCAGCGGCGCGGTGGACGACAAAACCGCCGTGCAGGTCGGTAAGCTTCTGGGCTGCCAACTCGTCGTGGTTGGTGCCATCACCGATTTCTCCAAACACAGGTCCGGCGCCCACGGCGCCTTCGGTATAGGCTTCAGTATAGGAAAGACAACCGCCGAGGGAACCGTGAGTATTCGGCTCGTCAATACGACGACGGCCGAAATCATCTATACCGGCAGCGCAAGCGGAAAACACTCCTTTTCCAAGGTGGACATAGCCGGCTTCGGCGGGGGTGTTGATTTCGACCAGTCCCAGGCACGCCGGATCTTTGAACCGGCCGTCAAGACGTTGGTGGCCAATATTATTTCAAAGGTCAGCGCGATCAAGGGCGACCTTGGAGCTGTCGCCGTCTTCTCCGGCAAGGTGGCCAAGGTCAGCAACGGCAAGCTCTACATAAACATCGGCTCCACGGACGGCATCAAGGCGGGAACCGAGCTAAAGCTCTACCACGTGGGTGAAACCATAACCGACCCCGATACCGGCAAGGTTCTCGGCCAGGAAAAGGCGCGCATCGGCACCATTACGGTAACCAGGATTCTGGGTGAGCACCTCTCCATAGCCGCCATAAACGGAGGTGGCGGAACGGTAAAGGTTGGAGATGTCGTAGCACCATAAGGGAGTGGGCGCCAACAGCACGGCAGGAGAACCCCTCATGACCATTCCGAATATCCTTTCCATCCTGCGTATGGTGCTCATCCCCTTTTTCGTCATGGCGCTCATCTACGGCCATCCCAAAACGGCCCTGTGGATATTCATCTCGGCCGGCATCACCGACGGGCTCGACGGATTCATAGCCCGCGTCTTTGACCAGAAGTCAGACCTCGGCGCCTTCCTCGATCCCATGGCCGACAAGCTTTTGCTGACGAGCGCCCTCATTGCTCTCGCCATACCCGAAGCCGGAATCCCCCACGGCATCCCGACCTGGCTCCCGGTTCTTACAATAACACGCGACGTTGTCATAGTTCTCATCGCACTCAGCCTGAATGTAACCTTTTCCGTCAAGAACTTTCCTCCGTCGGGTCTCGGAAAAGTAACAACCTTCTTCCAGATAACCTTCGTCGCGGCGGTGTTGATCCAGAACGCATACATTTTCCCCGACCGGCTCGTCAATGTCTTGATGGTTTGCGTGGCTTTCTTTACCGTCCTCTCCGGATTGCACTACCTGTGGCGCATGAGGTCGCTTATAGAGGAGTTGCTTTGAGCGCAATGCGTTTCCACCAGCGCCATCTTCTCGTTCTTTTACTCTTGGCGACCCTCTTTGCGTGCGGCAGCGAGGGTAAAACGGAACAGCCGCCTTCAAGCTCCCGGAAGGCGCCGCGGCGGCAAACCGCGACCGTTGTTTTTCCGGACGGTTTCTCGGTACGGGCTCCTCTTGCCGTAACTCCGACCGAACAGGCCAGAGGGCTCATGTTCGTCCACAAGCTTCCCCTCGACAAAGGAATGCTCTTCCTGTTCAAGATGAGCGCACGACAATCTTTCTGGATGAAGAACTGCTTCATATCTCTCGACATGATCTGGCTCGACGAAGACTTTAACGTAGTCGATATTTCCGAAAATGTTCCTCCCTGCAGGGGGGAACCATGTCCCACCTACCGACCCAGCCGGCCAATAAGAAACGTGTTGGAGGTAAACGGAGGAGTCGCCCTGGCTCACGGCCTCAAGGTCGGCGACCACCTCGTTGTCATCGGGCTTCCCGCCTTGCAGCGCTCACCCCCGTAGTAACCGGTTGTCATGCTCTTTAGAACTCTTCCGGCCCGGCGATTTCAAGGTTCCCAATCCCGCGATGAGTGATGCGAACGGCCGGTAAAGACTCTGCGGCCCACGGTTAGGCGGCGGATCCAGGTTCATTCATAAAGGGATTGGGGGCCTTCGGGCCGAAGGCCGGAACCTCCTGTCAAGCCATTTAACTTTCCTGAATCCACCGCCTGAGTTTTCCGGGGTTGGAGGGAAGCGTCTTTTGGGCGATTTTTGCGCTAATTCCCGGGCGGTGGACAAGGTCAGGTCATTGGAGGCTCCTTTTTTTTGATGGTTTCGGGCTCTTTTCGTGCGTTTCGGACCCTTTTTTTGGCAGGCTTTTGCCGG
>CAZIBS010000014.1:0-30460 GCA_964537405.1 uncultured Thermoanaerobaculia bacterium
AACTGCCGCTAATCCCCACCCAACCTACATTACCAACGATTTAAGAGGGTAAGCTACCGTCTAAGGGAGCACCAAAGCATTGGCTTCAACCCTCTCCCCGTCACTGGAGTGAAGCCTTAAAAGTGTCCAATCCAAACCGGTGTTGACAATATTAACTAATTGCGTTCCAATACACTGGTTTGCGAGATGTGACCCTGATATTTTTACTCAGGTTATCGGGCTGCCGGGGGGAACCTCATCGAGGAATTGGAGGAGGATCGGTTCGCCGCCGAGGTTGCCGGCCATAATCATGCCGTTGGACTCAACGCCCATAAGCTTCACAGACTTCAGGTTCGTGACGAAGGGACACGTCTTACCGACGAGTTCTTCCGGCGAATACTTCTTGCCGATACCGGCCACGATCTGGCGTTCTTCATCACCGAAGCCCACGATGAGCCTTACGAGTTTGTTGCTGCCGGGAATGCGCTCTGCCTTGACTATCTTGCCCGCCTTTAACTCCACGCGCTTGAAGTAATCTATTGAAATGCGCTCCTCTTCGGAGCCGGGAGTCCCATCTACCACGGAGATCCCGTGGTTTTGTCCGGTTTCTTCCATAGCGCCCTCCTTCAAGGTCTTGAAATAGGCCTTCTTGTCCACCCTCGGAAAGAGCTGGGCCAGCTTGCGGCACGGTCTTTTCTGCGGGGCATCCCAGTTGAAAGTTTGAAAGTCGCCGTGACCAAAACCCAGCGCGCCAAGAATCGCCGCGGCGCTGCCGGGCATTGCGGGCTCCAGGCAGAGAGCAACCACTCTCATAGCTCTGGACGCTTCCGAGATGGTGTCCAGGGCTTCGCGGCTTCCTTGTTTGGCCCACGGCGCGCGTTCGACAAGGTACTTGTTCAATGTTGAAATGAGCCCCCAAACCGCGGCCAGGGCGTCGCGCGGAGAGAGTGCCGCCACGGACGCGTGGTAGGTCTTGAGGGCGGACTCGGTCGTGGTCCTGAGACTTCCGTCCCCCGGTCCGATCTTACCGTCGGCCTGCCTTTCGACCAGGTTCGTGAGACGAGAGGCCAGGTTGCCAAGGTCGTTGGCCAAATCGGCGTTGAGGCGGTCGATAAAGGCCTCGTCAGAGAAGGAGCCATCCGCGCCGATGGGTTTATCCCTCAGGAGGAAGAAGCGGAGGGCGTCGGCGCCGAACTCCTCGATGTAGGGCCTGGGATCCACCACGTTGCCCAGTGATTTGCTCATCTTGTCCGCATCCTTCATCCACCAGCCGTGGCCGTAGACGTGGCCGGGGAGCGGCAACCCGGCGCTCATCAGGAAGGCCGGCCAGTAGACGGCGTGGAAGCGGAGAATATCCTTGCCTATGAGGTGGACGTCGGCGGGCCAAAACTCGTTGTACAAAGATGGATTTTCAGAGCCGTAGCCGAGGGCGGTGACGTAGTTCGAGAGGGCGTCGAGCCAAACGTAGAGTACGTGTTTCCCGTCGCCCGTGAATGGAATACCCCAGGAGATGCTCGTGCGGGAGATGGAGAGGTCTTTGAGGCCGCCCTCCACGAAGCTCCTAACCTCGTTCATGCGGCTTGGCGGCAGAACGAAGTCCGGGTGCTCCCCGTAGAGCTTGAGGAGCGGCGCCTGGTACTTGGAGAGCCTGAAGAAGTAGGATTCCTCTTGAAGAACGGTGACCGGATGGCCGAAGTCGGGGCACTTGCCGTCAACAATCTGGCTTTCCGGAAAGAAGGCTTCACAGGAAACGCAGTAAGGACCGCTGTACGTGGCCTTGTAGACGTCGCCCGCTTCGATGAGGCGCTTAAGAATAGCCAGGACGCCGCGTGCGTGGCGGGGCTGGGTGGTTCGGATGAAGTCGTCGTGGGTAATGGCTAGTTGCTTCCACAACTCGTGGTAACGTTCGACGACGCGGTCGGCAAGCGCCTGGGGTGTGATTTGTTCCTTGGCGGCACTCTTCTGGACCTTCTGGCCGTGTTCGTCCGTTCCGGTTAGGAAGAAGGTTTTGTCGCCCACCAAGCGGTGGTAGCGGGCGAAGAAGTCGGCACAAATGGTGCAGTAGGCATGGCCTATGTGTGGATAATCGTTGACGTAGTAGATCGGCGTCGTGATGTAGAACTTGGCCATCCGGGCTGTCCTCCTGGTGGGATTGTTCGTCAAAGAGAGACTGAAACGCTCAGACCTCGGGCAAAGCCTCGGCCTTCTGCTGGAGATCCTCCGACTCCTCGTCGTTCCTCGCCCTGTAGGAAGCGCCCGCCGCAAAGACGGAAATCAGGTAAACGCCGCTGATTCCGGCGAGCCACCAAGCGCCATTGGGAATGTCCGGCAAGTACGTAGCCGCGAGGAAGAGTCCCAGCAGGCCCACACCCACGCCCAACCACTGGCCAACGAATGAAGCTGCCCTCTGCTCCTTCAGGGTGACCACTTCGGTGCACTCTTCATAGAGGGGGCACACGGCACACTCGCGATATTTCTGCGCGTCTACGACTTTTTCTTTAAAGCAGTCCTTCGTCATGCCTCACCTCGCAAGAGGACGGAGTATAGCACGCCCCGCACCCGAGAACAAAGTCCTGAATCCGCCACTTAACCGAGGCCCGAGGGCGGTTGGGATTGATCGGCAAAAAAGCCACGCCCGTTTCGTTGAACCCGGGCCGTTCCAGGAGGCCGTTGTTCTGGGAAAGGGTCCATGGAATGTAAAGTGGACCCCGTTGTCAAAACAGCTTCTCCCGAAAAACAAGGTATTAGGATCCTGTTGCACGATTCCGCCACGCGCTTTTGTAGAAAAATTCGGCTTCGTAAAATGGCCGAGGATCAACGAAAATGGCTAAACCTATACGAAATGACCCCCCATGAAACACCAAAGACGTCAAATTTGCACTTCGTGCAACAGCCTCAACGGCTTCGGCATTAGCTGCGGCGTGCAGCGAACTGTCCACGAGAATCGACCAAGCGCTGGAACGTCTCAACATGCCGGGGAACCACGAACCCAAGAGCAATATTCGAGAGGGCCGCCCTCGGGCAGCCTTCTCGAATCCCCCAAAGAAAACAACAAGTGGCATCTTCGTCCGGTAAGAAAATAAATGGCGTGATGATACGTCCTTCGGTTAGAAAGTTAAATGGCTTGACAGGTCCATAATTCACCACCTGCACCGGGATTCGTACTGCGGGATAAGGCTCATCCGCGGTGTTGCTTTCGCCGATTTGATGCTCAACGTAGCGCTACTACGCCTGCGCTCAAATCGTCTCGGCGCCTTGCATCTAAGCCTTCCCCGCCTGCCTGCTGCAGGCAGGCCGCCCTCGGTCCTCGGTTAGGCGGTGGATTATGGAGGTGCCTTACAACCAATCCCTGTCGCGGAATCAGGGCAGGAGTTTGCCCTTGACTCTATTCGGGGTTGCTGTATAATCAATTTTCTGTGCGGGGTCGTAGCTCAGCTTGGTTTAGAGCGCCGGCCTGTCACGCCGGAGGTCGCGGGTTCGAGCCCCGTCGGCCCCGCCAGACGTATCAACCCAAAACCCGCCACATGGCGGGTTTTTCCTATTGCAAGGCAGGTTCGCCACATCCCATGCGAGGGTTGGGCGATCCACTTTTTCCCTGGTTCAAAAAAGGGTTGTTTGTGGGAAGGGGGGGATTATTCCGGTTGACATGCTCCATTCCAGCCCGGGTTGATCGGGGCAACTCCTTCTCCTTGAAGGGACAACTTTAAAGTGGACGATGGGTGAGTGGGTGCCGTGGTTCGGGTTCGAAAGTCATGTAGATTCTCTTTTTCAGTAAGCCATGGCAAAACACCGGCGCTCATTATGTGGCACATTGTGAAGTAGAAACGATGGCGACTATTTGAGAGTGGGGAGTGGATGGAAAGGCTAAACCCATCTTGGCATAACTGGTTTGGTGGGTGAGATCATAATAGAGTAGAAAAGAGCGTGTTTTTTTGCGATTCTATAGTCGGCAAGAAGGCCTGCCTACAGGGACTCCAGCGTGGAAGCAACTATCAACCTACGGTAGTTATTATGGTTGCCATCCCTGCAAAATAAGAAAGAACACGGTTGTCGGGGCACAGTTCCAGGTAACGTCAAGGAGCTGACAATCTTCACGTTACCATGGGCAACGTTACCGTGTGCGGCAATTTTTTTCGAAGGCGCCGCGGGAACCTGTTTGGGAATCGGCCTCACGAAAAGTGCGGGGTGGCCGTGAAATGCCGGCTGTATATTGCTATAGATTTTTGGTGGCGCGGGGCGGGCTCGCGGCCCGTTTTTTTGGTTCAGAGGAATGCGGGCGAGAAGAATTATTGAGCGCCGCCTTTGTGGATGGCGGATATTTGTCAGCGCCGGGCGCCATCCTCGACCACCCATACATTTTTGAGGATCATGGTAAAAGTGGAATTAATGGGGAGAATCCGGGACTTTTGTCGCGTTGACACTTGCGCGTGACGACGCTACAATGGTGTCCATCCTGAAAGTAGGATGGAGAGTAGTGAGGTTGCCGATTCGGAAACTAAAAAATTTTCGCAAGGTCAAGGAGAGCAAGGGATTGCGCGGAGTAGTACATTTTGTGCGTCGCACAGGCAAACCCGCAGATCGACACAGCGATTGCGAAAAAGGGCCGTTTCCGGACGGAAACTACAATTAAAAGGCTTAAAATGGGATGAACACCGATGCGGGAACGAGTTGATGGCCTGGAAGGAACTCAAGGTTTGCCGATAAAGATGGAGCCGGGATGCGACGTAAAACGATACTGGACGAAAAAGGAATCAAGCGCTCCCTGGATAGACTTGCACTGGAGATTGTCGAACGGTTGCAGGGTGTGCAAAACCTGGCCCTGATTGGTATTCATAGAAGGGGTGTACCCTTGGCCCGAAGAATAGCGGAGGCGATAAACAGGGCGGAGGGAAGCAGCGTTCCGGTTGGCAGCCTGGACATAAACCTCTACCGCGACGACTTCTCGACAGTGGGTACGGCCCCCGTGTTAAGGGGAACGCAGGTCGGGTTTCCCATAGACGACACCACCGTGGTTCTTGTAGACGACGTTCTTTTCACCGGCCGCACGGTTAGGGCGGCCCTGGACGCCATGGTGGACCTGGGAAGGCCGGCGCGGGTCCAGTTGGCGGTTCTGGTTGACAGGGGGCATCGGGAGTTGCCCATCCAGGCCAACTACGTGGGACTTACCCTGGACACCAACCGCGGTGACAACGTTGAGCTGCGCGTCCGGGAGATCGATGGGGAGGAGAACCTGGTGCTGGAAGTGGCATCCCTTGGAGCCAAAGGAGGCAGGAGGCGTTAATGCGATTTGCGCACAATGACCTTATCGGTATAGAGGAGCTTTCAGTCGGTGATATTGCCTTAATCCTGGACACCGCCGGAAAGATGGCCGAAGTCTCCAAGAGACCCCTCAAAAAGGTGCCGGTTCTCAGGGGCAAACTGGTGGTTAACCTCTTCTTTGAAAACTCCACGCGGACGCGTTCTTCCTTCGAGATAGCAGAGAAACGGCTTTCCGCCGACACCCTCAACTTCTCCGCGGCGGGTTCCGCGCTACAAAAGGGGGAATCCCTCGCGGACACAGTGTTGAACCTCGAACGCATGCAGCCGGATTGCTACGTTATGCGCCACGGGAGCGCCGGGGCCTGCCACCTCGTGAAGCGGTTCAGCAAAGCTTCGATTATCAATGCGGGCGATGGAGCCCACGAACACCCGACGCAGGCTCTTTTGGATGCCATGACGATACGGCGGAAAAAGGGTGGTTTCAAGGGACTGAAGGTCTTGATAACGGGAGACATCGGACACTCGCGCGTTGCGGGGTCGGACATAAGGCTCCTGACCAAGATGGGCGCCGACGTCACTCTCTGCGGGCCGGCGACCTTGATACCCCCCCACGTGGAGACGATGGGCGTTCGCGCTGAGACAAACTTCGACCGCGCCATTGAGGGCGTGGACGTCGTGATGATGCTGAGGATCCAACTCGAACGCCAACAGAAGGGGCTCTTCCCCACGCTGCTTGAGTACTACAAGACATACGGCCTTACGGAAAAGCGCCTTAAACTGGCCGCTAAGGACGTGATAGTTATGCACCCCGGTCCTATAAACCGGGGAGTGGAGATGGACTCCGAGGTGGCTGATGGGCCCTACTCGGTCATCCTGGACCAGGTGGAAAACGGCGTATCGGTACGAATGGCCGTGTTGTACTTGCTCCTGGGGGGGGGAGAAGATGAATCTGCTGATTAAGAACGGACGGGTTATAGACCCCCAATCGGGTATCGACGATACCCTGGATATTCTCATAGAAAACGGGATTATCAAGGCGGTGGACAAGAAGCTCGCCGTGGATGGAGCGGAAGTATTCGACGCGACGGGCCTCGTGGCGGCGCCTGGATTTATCGACATGCACGTCCACCTGAGGGAGCCGGGCTACGAACGGAAAGAGACAATTGCCACGGGATTGGCCGCGGCCCTGGCCGGAGGATTCACGGGCGTATGCTGTATGCCGAATACCGATCCGGTAAACGACAGCGGCTCGGTGACTCACTTCATTTTGGATCGCGCCCGCGCCGCGGGCCCCGTTGCGGTTTATCCGATCGGCGCCGTCAGCAAGGGTTCCGGAGGCGAAGAACTTGCTCCCTACGCGGAGATGAAGGAAGCGGGAATCGTCGCCGTCTCCGATGACGGTGTGCCGGTCGGCGACTCCGGTTTCATGCGGAGGGCGCTGGAATATGCCGGCTCCATGGGGTTGCCGGTAATCGACCATGCCGAGGACGCAAGCCTTTCCGGCAAAGGCCTGGTCAACGAGGGGCCCGTTTCCGTGCGCATGGGTGTCCAGGGTATTCCGGCCGAGGCCGAAGCGATACAGGTATACAGGGACGCGCTTCTCGCGGGGCTTACCGGTTGTCGCCTCCACGTGGCCCACGTCTCTACACGCAAGGCCGTAGAGGCGGTAAGGTGGGCAAAGGCCAAGGGGTTTTCCGTAACGGCGGAGGTTACCCCGCACCACTTCAGCCTTACCGACGAGGCGGTATTAAACTATGACACCAACGCCAAGATGAACCCTCCTCTCCGGTCCAGGGACGACGTGGATGCCGTGATTGAAGGTTTGGCCGACGGGACCATAGACGCCATTGCCACCGACCACGCCCCGCACACCTACGAAGAAAAGATGCAGGAGTTCGACCGGGCGCCGAACGGGGTGATCGGCCTTCAAACAGCCGTTTCACTCGCCCTCGACCGGCTCGTCAGGAGTAAGCGCGTTTCGCTGAAGAGGGTAGTAGACGCCCTTTCGGCGGCGCCTTCGCGCATCCTGGGGCTCAGGGGAAAGGGGCGCATAGAGGTCGGGGCCTGCGGCGACTTCACTCTTCTTTCCCTGCGAAAGAGGAGCGTTCTCGTCGAGAAGGAAATAAAATCTATTGGAAAAAACAGCCCCTTTATCGGTATGAAGCTATGGGGTAAGGTGGCCGGGGTAATCATAGCGGGCGAATTTTACAGATCGTAACCTTCTCCAGGCGCCCCGCCTTTGTCTGGAAAAACCATGAAACCGTCCACCATCTTTGTCTGCCAATCGTGCGGAACACAGAGTCGCAAGTGGCTTGGACGCTGCCCCGGTTGTGGGGAGTGGAACAGCCTCATGGAAGAGGAAGAGCGATGCCCGGCTCCTAAGGGAAAGAGCCGCGCCGTAAGCCGCGCGCTTCCACTAGCCGACGTTAGTAGCGAGAAGGGGGAACGCATCCACACCGGTATGGCTGAAGTGGATCGTGTTCTCGGCGGCGGTTTTTTCCCGGGCGGCGTTGTTCTTTTGGCGGGCGACCCCGGCGTCGGCAAAACGACGTTGCTCCTGCAACTTTCGGGGGCGATCGGGCGTAAAAGCCCCGTTCTCTATGCGAGTGGTGAGGAATCCTTGGTGCAGCTCGCCTCGCGGGCACGGCGGCTCGGCGTTGAAGCGCCGTACCTTCATGTTTTATCCGAGACCTCTTTAGAGAGCATCCTGGAAGAGGCGAGGCGTGTCGATGCAACCGTCCTCGTTGTGGATTCCATTCAGACCGCGTCGACCGAGACTCTTGCCTCGACGCCGGGTTCGCTCTCACAGGTGCGCGACTGCGCCGCCCGCTTTATCGATTTCGCCAAGGGAAGGGGTGTGCCGACGATACTCGTGGGCCACATCACCAAAGATGGCATGGTAGCCGGTCCAAAGGCCCTGGAACACATGGTGGACACCGTTCTCTACCTGGAGGGGGACCGCTACAAGCACCTGAAGGTACTGAGGGCCCAGAAGAACCGCTTCGGTGCGACCTCCGAGCTGGCCCTCCTCGAAATGACCTCTACGGGCCTCAGCGCCGTGGAAAACCCTTCCGCGGCCCTTCTGGCGGACCGGCCCACCGGGGTTGCCGGTTCGGTTATCGGCGTGGCTCTCCAGGGGACGCGGCCTCTCCTCTTCGAGATACAGGCGCTTACCTCGCCTTCGGCTTTCGGACTGGCCAAGCGGATGAGCCTGGGAATCGACCGCAACCGCGTCCAGTTGCTGACGGCGGTTCTGGAGCGGGCCATCCACATAACGCTGGGAGACAAGGATCTCTTCGTCAACGTGGTGGGAGGAGTGGCGCTCGACGAACCGGCGCTGGACCTTCCCCTGTGTCTGGCCGTGGCTTCGGCCTATCTGGACGAACCCCTACCGGAAGAGCTGGCGGCTTTCGGCGAGGTGGGTCTGGCAGGAGAAGTAAGGGGCGTAGGATCGCCGGAAGAGAGAACCGCGGAGGCACTCGCCCTCGGCTTTTCGCGTTGCATCCTGCCCGCCTCCGACGCAAAGCGTCTCCAGGGCAAGGCCCGGTGTTTTTTAAAGCTGCACCCCGTTTCGACCCTCAGCGAGGCGGTCAAGGCGCTGTTTCCGGATTAACTGCCTGTTTGCGCAACGGGCTCTTTTGCTTCTACTTTCCCGCGGCGGATCGGGACGCGCCTTTGGGGATGGCCGGGTGACCGGCGGGAAGCGAGTTTGAATTGTGGCCCGGGGGCATCTCAAGGCCCGGCTTCGCGGCGGTAGCGTGAGCGCTGCCAACCGGATGGGAACCGCTAACATTCCAGGCGTTGCCCTTTTTCACGAGCGTATAGGAGTAGACCATGGGAGGAATCAGTCGGTTTTTGAGACCGTAGGAGACCTGGCAGGTGGCCTGTTTTCCATTGATGCTGCAATGCGAAAGGGTCAACGTCATCTGCTTGGTGTTAAGACCGCGGGAGGTCTTAACGTACCGTGTTACGGCGTCAAGGATGGCGGAGTCCTTTGCCGACAGGGGGGCTTTGGCAGCGGTTTCGGCAACGGGGGCCTTTGCAGCGGTTCCGGCAACGGTGGCGGCACTACCGGCCTTTTTAGCGGGCGTCGCGGTGTTTTTTTGCGAGCTGCAGGAGAATAACAGAGAAGAGACGAGGAGCATTGCCGTCAACATTAAGCACTGTGTTTTCATTACTTTAGTCCTTACAAGTGCCCGGCCGAGCGGTCGGGCGGTTCCATGGATTCTTACACGGCTCAACTTAAGGCCGCAGCGTAGCGGCCAGACGCTTGGGATGAAGGAGCAAGCCCAGGCCGTCAAGCGGCGATGATACTACGATGTCGGCGGCGGAGAGAGCTACGGAAGCGGCGCCCTCGGGACCAAGCACCACTATTGCCAGGGCCGCTTTCTGAAGCATGGCCTGGTCGTTTGCGCCGTTGCCCATTGCGACGGCGCCCTCCGGGCCGAGAGCTTCTACGAAAGCCGCCTTGGCCGGTCCGCCGGCTTCGTCGGGCGGCAACCTTTCGACGTCGAAACCGAAGCGCTCCGCGAAGATACCGGCGGTTCCGAAGGTGTCGGCTGTGAGGATGTGAATGGTAAGCACGCCGTTTAAAGCGCGCAGGGCCTCGGAAATTCCGGGAAGCAGAGCGCCGTCCAGCGCCAGAGTGCCGTTGAAGTCCAGCACCAAGTGCAGAAAGGTGATGGAAGGGCGGTTCGGAATAGCCACGGTCATACCTCTTGTTTCAGCCAGAAGCACACCTCCACGACAATTGTAACCCAGGTGGGTGGGAAAGTGAAACCCTTGACCGCCGTCTTCCGTTTAAGAAGGTGACGGGAAAGGGGAGGTGTTTTATGAAACGAATTGCGACAATCATTTTGGCCGTTTTGTTTATAGGCGGGACCCTCGGTTGCGCCGACACCCTATTGGCGGCCTCGGCTTCGAAGCGCATGGAAAAAACCATTCCCATCGCCGAGGGCGGAAGCCTGACCATCGAGAACGTCAATGGTTTCGTGAAGATAAGCGAGGGAAAGGCCGGATCGGTACACATCGTGGCGGAAAAGGTCGTAAAGGCGTTGGACGAAGCCAAGGCCAGGGACTACCTCAAAAAGGTTGCAATCCGGATAAGTGCAAAGGGCAACGCCATAGAGGTTAAGACCCATTATCCAAGAAGGCTGAAGAGCTTCTTCAATTTCGGGGGGGTCAGCGTCGTCGTGAACTACACGGTGGAGGTTCCCGCGGGTACAAAGCTGTCCGCGACTTCGGTCAACGGTGCCCTCTCCGTGGATGCCCCGGGGTCGGTGGTGAACGGCGAAACGACAAACGGTTCCATTACCGTTGGTGCGGCGAAGCTTCTCTCGGCGTCGACGGTAAACGGCAGAATTCGGTTCAGGGCGGAGAACATCGGGGACGTGGAAACCACCAACGGGGGCATTAAGGGCGAGATTCTCTCTCTAAAACCGGCACGTGCGTCCGTTGCAACCGTAAACGGAGGAATAACCCTTACCATCCGGCCCACCGCCGCGCTGCGCGTCTCGGCGAGCAACGTCAACGGTTCCATAACCTGCGACCTTCCGGGAGCGGCGCCTTCAAAACACCAATTGAATGCCGATCTCAACGGCGGCGGCGAAACTCTTTCCGTCGAAACGGTGAACGGTTCGATCAAAGTGCTGAGAGCCGCGCCCGCCGCCGCGCAAGTTGGAAGTAAAAAGTAAGAAGTGCGGCGTTAAAAGCATAACCAACCAATCATCTAACGGACGGGGGCGACCCCCCGTGGCCTCCCGTCCGCCATACCGGAGCACCGAAGGGCGCTCCGCCGCCCCCGGTCCTCGGTTAGGTGGTGGATTTAGGCTGTCGCGGCTACTTGGCAAGCGGCGCAATCCATGGTAAAAAGAAGGTTTGCGGGAGAGGCTGCATGGATTGCATCACCATCAAGGGCGCGCGTGAACACAACCTGAAAAACCTGGACGTGGTTTTGCCGAAGAACAAGCTGGTCGTGATTACCGGTCTCTCCGGCTCCGGCAAGTCCTCCCTGGCCTTCGATACCCTCTACGCCGAGGGACAGCGGCGCTACGTGGAGTCTCTATCCGCCTACGCGCGCCAGTTTCTCAACCTGATGGAGAAGCCGGACGTCGACGTCATTGAAGGGCTTTCGCCGGCCATATCCATCGAACAGAAGTTCCAATCGCACAATCCCCGCTCCACGGTGGGTACGGTAACGGAGATATACGACTATCTGCGTGTCCTCTTCGCCCGGGTTGGCAAGCCCTACTGTCCTCGCTGCAAACGTCTCATAGAAAGCCGGACCGTTCAGCAGATAACGGACCGTATCCTGGCCATGCCGGAGGGTACGCGAATCTACGTGTTGGCGCCGGTGGTCAGGGGGAGAAAGGGCGAGTACCGGAAACTCTTCACGGAGTTGGTTCGGGAGGGCTACGTTCGGGGCCGGGTGGACGGGAGCGTTATTGAACTCCGGGAAGGGTTGGAACTCAAGCGCTACAAGGCCCACGATATAGAGGTCCTGGTTGACCGCCTGGTGGTGAAACCGGGAGTGGAGGGACGCTTAGCGGAGTCGGTGGAGCTGGCGCTTCAAAGGGGTGAGGGGCTGCTCATCATCCATAGGTTGGACAATGAAAGCGACCACCTCTTCTCGGAGCGCCTCTCCTGTCCCTCCTGCGGCATCGCGATACCGGAGATGGAACCGAGACTCTTTTCCTTCAACAGTCCTCACGGGGCCTGCCCGGTATGTACGGGCCTGGGTGTAAAGATGGAACTGGATCCATACAAGATCGTTCCGGATCCGCGCCTATCCATCGATCAGGGAGCAATCGCTCCCTGGCCGTCCGGGGGTGGATTCTGGTACCGGGACATGCTCGCCGGGATTGCGGAGGAACAAGGCTTTTCAATAGAAACGCCCTTCGCGGAACTCCCCGACGAGGCAAAGAAAGTGCTTTTCTTCGGAAGCGGCGGGAGCCGGATTTCCTACAACGTTAAGCGGGGACGAAGTCACTACCGGTTCGACCACGCCTTTGAGGGGATAATTCCCAACCTGATGAGGCGGTATGCCGAGACCAAGTCAAATACGGCCAGGGCGGAGATAGAAATATACATGTCCACTTCCATCTGCCCCGCGTGCGGCGGAAAACGCCTGAAGAAGGAGGCACTGTCGGTAAAGGTTGGCAAGCACACCATCGCCTCGTTCTGCGACCTCTCCGTTAAAAGGGCCGTGCGTGCGATCGAAGAACTTGAACTTGCTCCGAGGGATGCGACGATTGCCCGCCTAGTGCTCAAGGAGATAAAAAATCGGCTGGACTTCCTGGATAACGTCGGGCTCGGCTACCTGACCCTCTCCCGCACCGCGACGACGCTGTCGGGCGGTGAGAGTCAGCGAATCAGGCTGGCTACGCAGGTGGGCAGCCAGTTGACCGGCGTTCTCTACGTTTTGGATGAGCCTTCAATAGGTCTTCACCAGCGAGACAACCGGCGGCTCTTAAAGACCCTTAAGTCCATGCGCGACCTGGGGAACACGGTGGTGGTGGTGGAACACGATGAAGAGACCATCCGCTCCGCGGACCATATCATAGACCTGGGACCGGGAGCGGGCATCCAGGGCGGGGAACTCGTGGCGCAGGGCAGCGTGGACGACATCTGCGCCCAGGAGCGCTCCATCACGGGCGCCTACCTATCGGGACGGCGTTTCATCTCCCCGCCTAAGTATCGGCGGCGTCCCAGGGGGATCCTGCTCATCAAGGGGGCCGCGGAACACAACCTCAAGACCATCGACGTCCCCGTTCCACTCGGTGTTCTTGTTGTCGTGGCCGGCATTTCCGGTTCGGGCAAGTCGACACTGGTCCATGACATTCTCTACAAGAGCCTGGTGGACAAGATCTACCACGGGGTGCACAGGCCCGGCGCGCACGCGGGGATAGAAGGATGGAGAACGCTGGACAAGGTGGTTGAGATCGACCAGGCGCCTATAGGCAGGACACCCAGGAGCAATCCGGCGACCTACACGGGCCTGTTCACGCCCATCAGGGAACTCTTCGCGCAGGTTCCGGAATCCAGGGCGCGCGGCTACAGGCCGGGCCGTTTCTCCTTCAACGTGAAGGGAGGACGGTGCGAGGCCTGTAGGGGCGACGGCGTGTTGCAGATAACCATGCACTTCCTGCCGGACGTGTACGTAACGTGCGACACGTGCAAGGGCAAGCGTTACAACAGGGAAACGCTGGAGGTGCGCTACAAGGGCAAGTCCATCTCAGACGTACTTGAAATGACGGTGAACCAGGCCCTGCCTTTCCTGGACAAGGTCCCCACAGCAAGGAACAAGCTGGAAACCCTGCGCGACGTCGGCCTGGGATACCTGCGCCTGGGACAGCGTGCGACGACCCTTTCGGGAGGCGAGGCGCAGCGTATCAAGCTGGCTCGGGAACTGTCTCGAAGGGCAACCGGCAGAACGCTGTACGTGCTTGACGAGCCCACCACGGGACTGCACTTTGAAGACGTCAAGTGCCTGTTGGCCGTGCTCCAGAGGCTGGTGGATTCCGGCAACACCATGGTTATAATCGAACACAACCTTGACGTGATCAAGTGTGCGGACCATATCATCGAACTTGGTCCCGAAGGTGGTGAAGCGGGTGGCCACCTGATTGCTTCGGGAACGCCGGAAGAGATCGCACGAACGGAGCATTCGCCCACCGGATTTTATTTGAAGAAAATACTGGGAGGCAAAGATGTCAAGTTGGCCGGAACCCTACCGAATCAAGATGGTGGAGCCGATCGGGTTGCCCGAACGGCGAGAGCGCAAAGCGCTACTTGAACGGGCGGGCTACAACCTTTTTCAGATTCCGGCCGACAAGGTCTTCGTAGACCTTCTCACCGACTCGGGGACCGGCGCCATGAGCGCCCGCCAGTGGGGCGCCATCATGCAGGGGGACGAATCCTACGCCCAGGCCCGGTCGTGGTTTCACTTCAAGGAAGTGGTTCAGGACATTACAAAGATGGAGTACATTCTTCCCACCCACCAGGGGCGTGCCGCCGAAAACCTCCTCTTCTCGGAGATATCCAAGCCGGGCTTGATCATCCCGAACAACAACCACTTCGATACGACACGGGCCAACATAGAGTTCTTTGGTGGCGAGGCCATGGACTTGGTAATTCCCGAGGGCAAGGACATTCACGCCGACCATCCCTTCAAGGGCAACATGGATCTCAAACGCCTTGAAGAAACGCTGGCGGCCTACGGAAAGGAAAGGGTGCCGCTGTGCATGATGACCATCACCAACAACACGGGTGGAGGCCAACCGGTGTCGCTTGCCAACCTCAGGGCTGCTTCGGAGATGTGCCGTCGCTACGGCGTGCCCTTCTTCCTCGATTGCTGCCGTTTTGCCGAAAACTCCTATTTTATCAGGACGCGGGAGCCCGGGTGCGGGAAGATGTCCATTGAAGAGATAGCCGGGGCGACCTTTGCCTGCGCCGACGGCGCCGTCATGAGCGCTAAAAAGGACGGTCTCGTCAATATCGGTGGCTTTATAGCAATGCAGGATGCTGAATTGGCGAGAAAGCTCACCAACATGCTCATACTCAAGGAGGGCTTTCCAACCTATGGCGGTCTTGCGGGACGGGATTTGGAGGCCATGGCGGTCGGTCTGCGCGAGTCGCAGGACGAAGCCTATCTTAGGGCCAGGGTCGGGCAGGTGCATCGTTTCGGCGAAGCCCTGAAGGCCAACGGAATCCCCATCCTGGAACCCACCGGGGGCCACGCCGTGTACATAGATGCCATGGGGCTTCTGCCCCATATTCCCCAGGAAAAGTTCCCGGCGCAGAGTTTGACGGTAGCGTTTTACGAGGAGGGGGGTGTGCGCAGCGTGGAGACGGGCTCTATCATGTTCGGCAAGACCTTGGAAGACGGCGCGTTCAAACCCGCGGACATGGAATTGGTGCGCCTTGCGATTCCGCGGAGGGTTTACACCGACAACCACCTGGCCTACGTTGCCGAAGTAGCGGGGACTATAGCCGCAAACACCTCCAACTGTCCGGGATACCGCATCGTTGAAGAGCCGCCCTTCCTGCGCCACTTCACCGCAAGGATGGAGCCGATGGGGTAGAATGGGATGGACGGAGTTGTCGGGCCGGAGCACTTGAGCGGCGGATATTCATCGGGTATTCTATGAAAGTTGGGAGCCGAGCCGAATGATTACCGGGTTCAACCAGGATGTTCAATATAAGAACAAGGTTTACCACGTTCAGACCGAGGACAGGGGCGAGAAGAATCCGCTGGTCGAGACCTTGATTTACGTGGGAGGAGAAATCATTGCCTCCCGGCGCACCTCGTACGAAGACATTATTAAGGAAAGCTACGACGAAGCCAAGGTCGCGGCATTGCTGGACAAGCAACACAAGCGCGTCGTTGTGGATATCCGCCTCGGAAAGTTCGAGCCGAAGGAAAAGTCTCCATTCCCGGAAAGTCTCATTACTACACGGAGTCTGGATGAGGTGATACTTGATTACCTGACGAGCGAAACCGAGGGAGAAGCACTCGCCGTGGCGGTACTGGATCAGGGGCCCTTCGTCTTCGGAGAGCGTGGATTCTATCGCATCCAGGCTGCCACCGATATAACCAAGACACCCCTGCCGGGCGCCGCCGTAACGGTCAAGGTGGCCTATTCGGCCGGGGAAGTCCTTGAGCTTTTCAATGGAACGACTGACAGGAACGGTCTCTGCGAAGCCGTATTCACCCTTCCCTCCAGGGTGGGAAGCGCGGCGATTATTCTGAACGTGAACCACCGGCAGGGCGCCTTCGAGACCAAGGCGCTGGTCGCCAGAGGACGCGGCCGGTGAAGCTCACGATCAATGGCGAAGAGCGCGAGATTGAAGAGGCAACGTGTCTATCCGATCTTCTGGAGCGCTTAAAACTATCGGCTACGAGGATTGCCGTGGAAAGAAACGGCGGGATAGTCCACCGGAGCGAGTATCGTGCAACCCTTCTGTTCGATGGCGACCGGCTCGAAATAGTTCACTTCGTCGGTGGCGGGTGAAGGGCTTCGTCGGGGCGACGGTGAGGGGAGCGTCATTCCTGGATCGGGCAAAACCGCCAACCAAAGCGTGGGGAAAAGGAATAATGCCGCATTGTGCATGACTCCGGATTCGAGGTAATATCTCCATCCTACGGTTTTCTTTACCCTTGCCCCTGCCTTCAGCGAGGTTGCGGATTCCTCACGCGATTCCCTTGCTGTGCGAAGAGGCGGGGCGTGCTACAATCTGCGCCTTGGAGGCGCGATGGTATCGTCGGTAAAGGGTACGAAGGATATACTGTTTCCGGAAGTCTCCGCCTGGCAGCGGATTGAAGCCATTGCAAGGGAAACCTTCGCCGGGTATGGCTTCAGCGAGATACGCACCCCCATCCTCGAACGCACCGAACTCTTCGTTCGTGGAATCGGCAACGAAACCGATATCGTCACCAAGGAGATGTACACCTTCAAGGACAAGAAGGGCCGGAGCCTGACCATGCGTCCCGAGAACACCGCCGGGGTAGCGCGTGCCGTCGTGGAACACGGCCTCTTTCGTTCTCCCATCCACGGTCGTCTCTACTATATTGGACCCCAGTTCCGTTACGAACGCCCACAGAAGGGCCGCTACCGCCAGTTTCACCAGATCGGCGCCGAGGTTATAGGAGACCCTTCCCCCGGCGCCGACGCCGAGACCATCGCCATGGTGGTCGACTTCCTGGAACGCGCCGGAGTCCTTGGTCTGGAAGTTCAGCTCAATTCGGTGGGTTGCCCTGCCTGCCGCCCACTCTACGTTAAAGCCATCACAAACGCTCTCGCTCCAAGGATCGGCGAGCTTTGCGGCGATTGCAAGAGACGCCTGGAAACCAATCCGCTGAGGCTCCTCGACTGCAAGGTTCCTTCCTGTCGGCCCATACTGGATTCGGCGCCTCCCCTTTCGAGTTTCCTCTGCGAAGGTTGTTCAGAACACCACTCCAACGTAAAGAAAATCCTTAAGGTTTTCGGCGTAGCTTTCTCGGAGGCGCCCCGCCTGGTCCGCGGCTTGGACTACTACACACGCACCGTTTTCGAGATCACCAGCAGCGCCCTCGGCGCACAGGACGCCATCGTCGGAGGGGGCCGCTACGATGGGCTCCTGGAAGATATCGGCGGTCCCGCCGTGCCGGCCTTCGGCTGGGCTCTGGGAATGGAACGCCTTCTCATGGCCGTTCCTTCCGATGAGGGTGAACTCAGGCAGTGGACCTTCCTGGCCTGGCGCGGCGAGGAGGCGTACAAGGCGGCCCTTGTCTTGGCGCAGGAGCTGAGAAGAGAGGGCCGGGTCGTGGTAATGGACCACGTTTCCCGCTCCTTCAAGTCCGCCTTCAAGCGGGCGGACCGGATGGGCGTTCGCTGGGTAGTGGCAATCGGCGAAGACGAAGCAGCCTCCGGCAACTTCACGCTTAAGGACATGGCGAAGGGAACCCAGAAAACTCTCTCACCCGCCGAACTGAAGGCTTGCTTGGTCCCGGAGCGCGAACCGTGAGCCTCGGGGAGAGAAGCTGTTACGCCGGTGAAGTGCGCTCCCGCCACATTGGGCGGACCCTCGTACTCAAGGGCTGGGTCCGGCGTCGGCGGGACCTCGGCAGTCTCGTGTTCGTTGACCTGAGAGACAGAGAGGGAATAGTGCAACTTGTTTTCTCGGAGGACCGGAATCCGAATGCCTACGTGGTGGCCAAGACCCTCAGGCCCGAATTCGTGATCGAGGCGAGGGGTATGGTGCGTCCGCGTACGGAGAAGGACCTGAATACGCGCATGGCAACCGGTGAAGTCGAGGTCGAGGTCTCCGAACTGGAGGTCCTGGCCGAATCCGAAACACCGCCGTTCGCGGTAGAGGACGAGGCGCAAGTAGGCGAGGAGATGCGTCTCAAGTACCGTTATTTGGACCTCAGGCGCCCCCTCCAGAACGCCCGTCTTGTCGCTCGCCACCACCTGGCACAGGCGACCCGGCGTTACCTGGACGAGCACGGATTCATAGAAATCGAGACTCCCTGCCTGACCAAATCTACCCCGGAAGGCGCCAGGGACTTTCTTGTTCCATCGTCTTCGAGGCGCGGCGCCTTCTACGCCCTGCCTCAATCCCCGCAGCTCTTCAAGCAGCTCTGCATGGTAGCGGGTTTCGACCGTTACTTCCAGTTGGTCAAGTGTTTCAGGGACGAGGATCTTCGCGCCGACCGCCAACCGGAGTTCACCCAGATCGACATCGAAATGGCCTTCCCCACCGAAGAGGGAGTCATGGCCCTGGCAGAGGGACTGACGCGGAAACTCTTCCTGAAGGCCGGCGTAAAGGCGCCGCAAGAGGTGCCCAGACTGACCTACGCCGAAGCCATGGACCGCTTCGGAAGCGACAAACCGGACACGCGCTTTTCCATGGAACTGAAAACGGTGACGCCCATAGCCGCCGCCACGAACTTCGGTGTCTTTCGCGCTGTCGCGGAAGGCGGAGGAGTCGTAAGGGGCATCCGTGTTCCCGGCCGGGCGGGCCTGTCCCGAAAAAATACGGACGCGCTCAACGACATCGTAAAACCCTTCGGCGGCAAGGGCGTAGTCGCCATTAAGAAGCGGGACGGAGAACTATCGGGGGCCGCGCTGAAACACATCGGCCAGGGGCCGGCCGCGGCCCTCATGGAAGCGGTAGGCGCCTCCAACGGAGACCTCGGCCTATTCGTAGCCGCGGACTGGAAAACGGCCTGCGCCTGCCTTTCCGCCTTGAGGCTCCACTTTGGCACCGTCCTCGGCCTGCGCGAGGGAAGGGATCATTCCCTTCTCTGGGTCAACCGTTTCCCCGCCTTCGAGTGGAACCAAGAGGAGAACCGCTGGACCGCCCTTCACCACCCCTTCACGATGGTATTGGCGGAACACCTGAACCTGATGGAAAGCGACCCGGGCAGCGTGCTGTCTCAAGCTTACGACCTCATCCTCGACGGCAACGAAATTGCGGGCGGCTCCATCCGCATCCACAGAGCCGACGTACAGCGCAAGGTCTTCGCGACCCTGGGCTTGAGCGACGAGGAAGTCAACGCCAAGTTCGGCTTCCTCCTCGACGCCTTCCGCTACGGTGCGCCGCCCCACGGGGGCATTGCCTTCGGTTTTGACCGCATCGTCATGCTCCTCCTCGGTTGCGATTCCATCCGCGACGTAATCCCTTTCCCCAAGACCACTTCCGGTCTCTGCCTCATGACCGGCGCGCCTTCGGAAGTGGATTCCGCCCAACTCGACGAACTCGGACTTACCAAGAAGAAAAAATAGCACGCTTTGACCGTAGAGCCGCGAGGCGCTTGCGGTTCACGGGCTCACCACCGGGCGCAGTCCTGAATCCTTTGGTCGAAGTTTTCCACCTAATAATGGCTGAAATGATTGCGGGTGTTGGGATATGGCCGATTTAACGGGTCTTCCAGGTAAAAACGGATGGTGCAGGATTCGTAATGTATTGGGAATTAAGGAGTTAGCCTGTAACGGCCAAGTTTCTTCCTGGTGGACACCACGACGCCTGAGTTCCTGGTGTGGGTGGGAAGGATCACCCCGGCGGACTTGATGAGCGCTTGCAGCTTTGGATGCCCATCGATAGGCCGTATCCTTGTTACGGCCGACCCAAACATTTTTGCGCGTAGGGGATCCCTCTCGTCCATCGTTCCGGTCCGGCGCCGGGCGGGCAGGACAAGGCAGCCGACCGCAGACAGGCTGGGTACCTTTCCAGAGAAGGCCAACACAGTCATGCGAAGCCCGCCGACCGCGCCCTAAGGGACGGGGCCATGTCTTATTCCGGGATAGGTTTTATCATCCAAACCCTCTCCGCCTGTCTGCCGCCGGGCAGGCCGCCCCCGGCCCTCGGTTAGGTGGTGGATTCAGGCTTATTGGACAACGACGCCGGGATGAATTATCCTGAATGAGAATTGCTTACAGGCCCCCGGCTTTCCATTGCAGAGGCGAAAACCGGCGGCCGGGGAGAAAACTATGGCGGAAAAGGTTTTCCTGGTTCACGGGTGGTCGGTGCGGGAAACCACGACCTACCAAGCACTCCATTTCCAATTGGCCAAGAACGGCTTCGACCTGAAGGATATTTTCCTGGGCCGCTACGTTTCGCTCGACGACGAGGTGACTATAGAAGACCTGGCCAGGGCGCTGCACGGAGCGCTGGTGGGGACGCTTGGTGAAACCCCGTGGCGCAGCCCCTTTCATATAGTCACGCACAGTACCGGTGCCCTCGTTGTGAAGGAGTGGATCTTTCGCCACTACCGGGGCCGATTTTCCAGGAACCGCCCCCTTAAAAACGTCGTCTTCCTGGCGGGACCACACTTCGGTTCCAGGCTTGCTCACCACGGTCGCTCCATGCTGGCCCACGCGGTTCTGGGCGGAGATACGGGAAAAAAGATTCTCGCCGCGCTGGAGTTGGGCAGTCCCTTCTCCTGGGCGGACAACGGCGCATGGCTCGACCCTTCCACGTGGCGGGCGCGTGGTATTCGCCCTTTCTGCCTCGCCGGAGACCGCGTAAAGCGAGATCCGTTCAAAGCGGCCATTTTCCCGGCCGGCTACGAGAAGGGTTCCGACATGGTGGTGCGGGTCCCATCGGCGAACCTCAACTTTCGTCGTTACAGGCTGGACGGCCGTATCGGCAAACTCGAAAAGTCGGGAGAAATTGCGGGAGTGCCCTTCGCGGCGCTCTGGCGCTACACCCACTCGGGCAGCGCATCCGGAATAATGAACTCGGTAACGAGAGCCGCAAACCCGGCCAATGAAAGATGGCGGAACCTGAAGCTGTTGCTGGCGTGTCTGAAGGTTAAGTCGCCCGCAGACCTGGATGGCGTGGTTAAACTCCTGGCCTCGGCTACGAAAGAGACCCGTGCGAAACGCACGGCCTTCGCCCAACTGGACCTTAAGCTCGTAGACGAAGACGGGAAGCCTATTTCGGACTACGCCGCCGCCCTGGGTTTCCTGGACGGCGGCAGGTTGAAAGCCTCCAGGACGGTCGTCCACGTCCACAAGAACGAACTCGCCCCCAACCACCTCACCCTCTTCCTGGACCTCTCACGCTTTGCGCCTCAAAACACCTACGTGATGAAGCTCAGCTGCGACAGCGGCACGGAACTCTGCTCCTACGAGCCGAACCCCGTCGTGGTCAATATCCGGGGCGTAGAGCTGAAGGAGTTTCTGGTCGCCGACAGGACGACGCAGGTGGAAGTGGTTATGGGCAGGACTCCCAGCTCCCGCCTTTTCCTTTTGAACCGCGGCGACGATCCCGATCTTCACGTGCGCTGGAACCGGTTGGGCGAAATCGTCAAGGATAGGCTTCCCACGAAGTAGTGTCGAGGCGTTCTTCGTTATCACCCCCTTTCGGAATAGAATGGAGGAGAGGCCTTGTTTGGCGCTCACCGTAGAGGCAAACATCCGCCTATCAGCCGGAGGTGCTTATGACCGTTACTCGCGATTTTGAAGGAGCCGGCAAAAGAGACATCTACCGCATTCTTACTTCTCTTGTCATTCCACGGCCCATTGCGTGGGTGACGACGCTGGGGTCCACGGGCGTCGTAAACCTTGCGCCCTTTTCCAGCTTCATGGGCATTTTTAACCCACCGTCGCTCGCCATCTGCTTCGGGTCAAGGCGTGACGGTTCTTTGAAGGATACCCACAGGAACCTGGTCGAGAGAGGCGAAGGGGTGGTTCACATCGCGGACTCGGCTATGATGGAAGCACTCAACAACAGCGCGGACGAGGCGTCTCCGGAAGTCAGCGAGGTGGAACGGCTGGGGCTCGCAACGGTTTCCTCAGACCGCGTTGCGCCGCCCCGCCTGGCCGAGGCGCCGGTAGCCCTGGAGTGCCGTTTTCGTCGTGAACTGTCCCTTGGGCCCTCCACGTATCTCGTCCTCCTCGATGTTCTCATGGCCCACGCGGAGGACAGGATCTGGGACGAAGCCGAAGACCGCGCCGATGGATCGCTCTGGGAACCGCTGGCCAGGCTTGGATCGCTGGGAGGTCCGGACTACGCGCTCCTCGGAAAACGTTTCACCCTGGGCAAACCCCACCTTTCTTAGAGGACTGGAAATGGAGTTGACCGCGTGATCCTATCCATAATCGCCTCCGTCGCGGAAAACAAGGTCATCGGAGACCATGGAAGCCTCCCATGGAGGATGAAAGACGACCTCGCGCGCTTCAAAACCCTGACCACCGGCCACCCCGTTCTCATGGGGAGAAAGACCTATGAATCGCTTGGCGGGCGCACGCTTGTTGGCAGAGAAGTGGTTATCCTGTCGATGCAAAAGGGATACGAGACGCCGGGTTGCCGGGTGGCGTGCAACCTTGCCCGAGCCCTTGAACCATACCTTGAAACCGGCACCGAGGTCTTCGTGGCCGGGGGCGGAGCGCTCTACCGACAGACCCTTCCCCTGGCAGACCGCATCTACCTTACGGAGGTTCACGCAACCGCTTCCGGAGACGCCTTCTTTCCACCGCTTCCTCCGGGAACCTTCGAGGAGGTGAGCAGAGAAGTCGGAATAGGCGAACCCCCGCACTCCTTCGTGGACCTGGTGCGTGTCTCGACTCCAAGCGATGCGTCCATCCGGCCTGTCCGGAATCCAACGCCGACATCCCGCAACGGGCCGATCCCGTAGGAGGGGCTTACAGCCCCGAATTGGTTGATGGAGGTTCGCGGCAGGATGCCTGCCTACGCGGTGCATCTGTCTACGTGCGGGTAAGACTCGCCCGCACAGGCGGGCGAACCCCGGTTTAGGTGGCGGATTCAGGTCTATCCGCACCCTTGTCGGGAGGAGGTGGTAACGTCTATAATCCATAAACTTGGGAGGTTCCTGGAATGTCGTACGATCCGGCTGCCATAGAATCGAGATACCAAAGGTTGTGGGAGGAGGCGGGTATTTCGCACGTCTCGGCCGGGGGCGGGCGGCGCAAGTTCTACTGCCTTGAAATGTTCATGTACCCGTCCGGCAGGATTCACATGGGCCACGTGCGGAACTACACTATCGGCGACGTGGTCGCTCGCTTCAACCGAATGCGGGGCAAAAACGTTTTGCACCCGATGGGCTTCGACGCTTTCGGCCTACCGGCGGAGAACGCCGCCATAGACGGCGGCATCCATCCGAAAGAATGGACCGCCGGAAACATTTCGGCGATGAAAGGGCAGTTGAAACGACTGGGTTTACTCTACGACTGGGATCGGGAACTTCACACCTGCGACCCGGCCTACTATCGCTGGAACCAGTGGTTCTTTCTGAAGATGCTGAAAGAGGGCCTCGCCTACCGTGCGAAGCGTGCGGTAAACTGGTGTCCCGGTTGCAAAACCGTACTTGCCAACGAACAGGTGGAGGATGGAAGCTGCTGGCGTTGCCGCAGCGAGGTTGTCCCGCGCGAGATGGACCAGTGGTTCCTGAGAATTACCAACTATGCGCAGGAACTCCTGGACGGTCTTTCAACGCTTAAGGAGTGGCCGCCGGAGGTTCTTGCCATGCAGCGCAACTGGATCGGACGCTCCGAAGGCGCTTTTGTGGACTTCGCGGTAATGGGAAGCGAAAGAAAGATTCGCGTTTTTACTACACGCCTGGACACCATCTACGGCGCGACCTATATGGTCCTTGCGCCCGAGCACCAGTTGGAGCCGAAACTCACGACCAGGGAGCAGGAGGAGGCCGTCAGGGCCTTCAAGGCCGCGGTTAGGGGCCAGAGCACCCATGAACGCGCTACCAGCAGAGAAAAATCGGGGGTCTTCACCGGGAGCTACGCGATAAATCCCTTTTCGGGAGAGAAGATTCCCGTCTACCTGGCCAACTTCGTCTTGATGGACTACGGCACCGGCGCGGTTATGAGCGTTCCGGCCCACGACCAGAGGGACTTCGAGTTCGCCAAGGCCTACGACCTGCCAGTTAGGATCGTGGTTCAGAACGGGAACCTCAAGGCGGAAGAACTCGCCCGGGCCGTGGCGGCGGATGGAACGATGGAGGCCAGCGGTCCCTACACGGGTCTTCCGAACGGCGAAGCCATGGAGAAGATGATTCAATTCGCCGTGAAAAAAGGATTCGGTGAAAGAACGATAAACTTCCGGATCAGGGACTGGAGCATCTCGCGCCAGCGCTACTGGGGAACGCCCATCCCGGTGGTCTACTGTGACGCGTGCGGAGTCGTTCCCGTTCCGGAAGAAGAACTACCCGTCCTTTTACCGGAGATCGTCTCCTTTTCCGGCAAAGGAGGAAGCCCACTCAAACGCGATGAGAGCTTTCTGAGAACAACGTGCCCGTCCTGCGGCGCCCCGGCAAGACGCGAAAGCGACACGATGGACACATTCGTCGATTCGTCCTGGTACTTCCTGAGGTACTGCAACGCCGGCCTTCAAGAAGCACCAATAGACGGCAGCGCCGTTGACTACTGGACGCCGGTCGACTTCTACATCGGCGGCATTGAGCACGCCACTATGCACCTCATCTACTTCCGCTTCTTCACCAAGGCGCTCAGGGACTTGGGGCTTCTCTCCTTCGATGAGCCGGTGAAGAGGCTGATGTGCCAGGGGATGGTTATAAAAGACGGCGCAAAGATGAGTAAGAGCCTCGGCAACATCGTGGATCCCGACGCCATGGTTAAGAAATATGGCGCCGACGCCGTGCGTTTAAACATTCTATTTCTCTCTCCGCCGTGGGAACAGCTCGACTGGAAGGAGAGCGGGGCTGAAGGTGCCTTCCGCTTTCTACACCGCGTCTATTCGCTGGTGGAGGAGCTTTCCGGAGAACTCGCCGGTCCCGTTCAGAAACCGCGGGACGGCTTGATCCTGCCGCTCAGGAGAAAGACTCACCAGACAATAGCCAGGATGACGGCGGAGCTTGGCAACCGCCTCAAGCTGAATACCGCCATCGCCGGGTTGATGGAACTTACGAACGCAGTCCAGGCTTTCCTGGGTACCTACAACGGCAATCCCGAAGAGCGTTTCATCTTACAGGAAGCCGTGGAGAGCCTCGTCATGATGCTCTCGCCGTTCAGCCCACACGTCGCCGACGCCCTTTGGGAGATGCTGGGCCACAACGGCTTCCTTGTTGACGGACCGTGGCCTTCCTTCGACGCCGCCATAGCCAGGGAAGACGAGGTAACCATCGCAGTGCAGGTCAACGGCAGGGTCAGGGGCCGGGTCACCGTCGGCGCAAAGGCCTCCAGGGAAGAGGTCTTGGAAGCAGCCCGGAAGCTGGAGAGGGTTCAAGCCCACGTTCAAGGGAAAAACGTTGTCAAGGAGATAGTCGTCCCGGGCCGGATAGTCAACTTCGTGGTGCAATAATATCCTATATGTGGGAAGATATGACCATGAGAAAAAGTGCGGTCTACCTGCTTATCGCGTCCCTGGTTCTCCTTGCGGCGGGCTGCAGCTACCACCTTATGGGCAGCGTCGGTCTGCTTCCATCCACGGTGAAGACCATCGCCGTCCTGCCCTTCCAGCGAAGGATACCCGTCCTCCAGCTCGACCAACGGGTAACGGAAGCGGTGACGCGCGAAGTCGCCCGCCGGATGAAAGTAAGAGTCCAGAGTTCGAGAAGGGGGGCCGACGCCATCCTCACCGGCGCCATAACCGCCTACCACGTCGTACCCATCTCCTTCAACGAGGCCGGCAGGGCAAACCGTTACCGGGTAACGATGGCCGCACGGGTAAAACTGGTTGACACGGCGGGTAAGGTTCTCTACAAATCGGACGCTTACCACTTCAGAGAAATATACGCGCGATCAAGCGGGGCCGCCGGTTACATCAACGAAGAGGTCGTCGCTTACGATATTGTTGCGGCCGACTTTGCCCGCGCCCTGGTTGCATCCATTCTCGAAGGAGGAGAGGGTGGCCGCTGAGTTTGTTGAGGCCGTCCTTCGTCACGCCGAGGTCCTCCACCTGGGTTCCCGGGTAGTCTATTCGCTCTCCCCCAAGGGGCTGCTGCGTGAGGATTTCGCCTCCGGCGTCAACACCCACAAGGACTTCATCTACTACGACGAAATCTGGGAATCCTGCCGCCTTCGCAACTACCCCGGCCGGATGATAACGGCGCTGGCCGCCGGAAGTCTCCTGGCGGCGGCGGCTCCCCTGGTTCCGAACGTAAAATGGTTTTTTCTCCTGCCCATATGGATCGTCTTCGGGATACTCTGGCTCCTCACCGCCGTGTCAGTCAGAACGGTCGCGGTGGCGCTTTACAATTACGAAGGGAAGGAATTGGCCACCCTCCATGGAGATAATGGCCCGCGCTTCAAGGCCTTCACGGAAAAACTCGCCGAAAGTACAAGGGAAGCCCGGTACCCCTTCCAGCGGGTCCTGGAGGAGTTGCGATTGGGCAGGTGCACCGTTAAGGGCAAGCTGAAGACGTGGTCTTCCACCCTTCTCTACGACAGGGTTATTTTTGAAGAGAAGTACCGCTGGGGTTTTCACAGGAAGGAGTTCTACGGGCTTGATTCGCTCCAGGCGCCCGTGAGGCTTTCGTGGAAAGTTCCCAGGACAGCCCTGACCCTCGCGGTTGCGGCTTCTCTCGGTGCCGCCCCGGCTTTTTCCCTGGCGTCTTCACCCGGTGCAGTGTCGGCAGCGTGGGCCATGGCCGTGATCGGCGCCCTCTGTTGGATAGGGAGCCTCGCTTGGCTGGGCGTCGCGGTTGCGGTTGCCGCGCAGGACGGTATCGTAGAATCGACCACCATTCCGTGGTGGAGGGTGAAGAGCAGGCGCGTTGTCCTTAAGTGGTTCGCGGCGATCGTGGAACTGGCGGACCACGTTGATACGCTGCGTTCCGAAGATTACTGGGAGTACCATCGCGCCAAGCTTCAAATGTTGAGGGAGGCCGATTTCCTCGACGAGTGGTCATACCGCTCCGCTCTTGCGAGGCTTAAGAGCCGGGAACGAACCGAAATGGGAGAGTAGCCGTGGCTTCGTACGAAGGGTTGTGGTCATGAAGGCGGGAGATCCCCTGGAATGCGACCTCCTGGTTTTGGGTTCCGGAATCGCCGGACTTAGGGGGGGCATAGAGGCCGCGCGGGCCGGATGGCGCGTCATCGTAGCCACCAAGGACCAGCCGAAGGAATCCAACACGGAGTACGCCCAGGGAGGCATAGCCGTCCCGCTCGCGGACAACGACATAGAGCAACACTTCCAGGACACGTTGAAAGCGGGGGACGGCCTCTGCAAGCCGGCGGCCGTCCGGGTGCTTGTCCGCGACGGACGGGAGAGGGTCAAAGAACTCATTGATTGGGGAGCGGAGTTCGACAGGAACAAGGGCCTTTTGGACTACACCCGCGAAGCCGCCCACAGCCGCAACCGTATTCTTCACGCCCACGGCGACGCCACCGGACGCGAGCTGGAACGCGTTCTCACCCTAACCGCTTCGCTTGAGAAGAAGATCACCGTCCTTCCCTTTCATACCGGAATCAGCCTCATACCCGGCGACAACGGATGCAGGGGCGCATGGGTGCTGGATGAAACCGAACACCGCCCCGAGCCGATCATGGCAAAGGCGGTCCTCATCACTACCGGCGGCGTCGGCAGGCTTTTTCAGGAATCCACCAACCCGCCCGTTGCCACGGGAGACGGGATAGCCATGGCTCTTGCTTCTGGCCTGGTAGCTTCAAACCTGGAGTTCGTCCAGTTTCACCCGACGGTTCTCTTCCTCAAGGGTGCACCGAGGTTCCTTCTTTCCGAGAGCATGAGGGGGGAAGGCGCCCTGCTGAGAAACCTCAAGGGTGAACGCTTCATGGTGCGCTACGACCCCGCGGCCGAACTCGCACCACGAGACACCGTAACAAGGGCGGTGGTTTCGGAAATCAGGGCGCAGGGCGGCCATCCCGTAACCCTGGACATGACAGGGTTGGATCCGACTTTCGTGAAGGAACGCTTTCCAACCATCTTCGCCACGTGCGGCAAATTCGGCATTGATATATCGCGGGACCCAATACCCGTCTACCCGGCCGCCCACTACATGATGGGTGGAATCGAAACGGACGATAGGGGCAGGAGTTCGATGGACGGAGTATACGCCGCGGGCGAGGTAGCCTGCACCGGCGTCCACGGAGCCAACAGGCTCGCGAGCAACTCTCTGCTGGAGGGACTGGTCTTCGCCGTGAGAGCCGTGCATGACGCCCTGGACCGAAGCTGGAAGGAAGACACGGGAGGCGCCGTCGCTCCCCCGGTTCTCCCCGGACTTTCCGATATTGAACGCTGCAACGGGTTTAGGCATAGAATCGCCGCCTTGATGTGGGAGGAAGTAGGCATCATAAGAAGCGGCGAACGGCTTCGAAGAGCGCGCGTGGAACTCGGCAAAATAAGACGTCGGCTAAAAGAGGGCCACTTAAACCGCAGGGTCCTGGAAACCTCGAATATGGCCTTCCTCGGTGAGGCGATCGCGGCCTCCGCCGAATACCGGAAGGAGAGTCGCGGAGCCCACTACCGCGAGGATTATCCCAAGACCGACGACGCGAATTGGCGCCGTCCAACGCGACTGCTCAAGAAGGGCGGGGGCTTTTCCTTCCCGGAGGCCTCCGGTGTTTGAAAAGGTTTTGATCGCGAACCGTGGCGAGATAGCCTTGAGGATAATCCGGGCTTTAAGGGAGATGGACATCACGAGCGTTGCGGTCTTCTCGGAGGCCGACCGCGATTCACGCCACGTGCGCCAGGCGGACGAGGCCTACTTCATCGGACCGGCACCCTCCTCCCAGAGCTACCTGAAGGCCGACAAGATACTCTCCGTCGCCGGGCGTGCGGGGGTTGGAGCAATCCACCCCGGCTACGGCTTCCTATCGGAGAACGCATCCTTCGCCGCCCGCTGCGCCCAAGAGGGCGTCGCGTTCATTGGTCCGTCCCCGGAAGCCATTGAAAATATGGGTATAAAAACGAAGGCGAGGCGAATCATGACCTCCGCCGGCGTTGCCGTGGTCCCCGGATCCCTGGAAACGGTCTCCACGGAGGAGGAAGCCGGGCGGGAAGCCGAAAACGTCGGGTACCCCGTGATGCTGAAGGCCTCCGCCGGTGGAGGGGGAAAGGGAATGCGCCTGGTCTCATCGTCCGACAAACTCGCTTCCGCTTTCAGGGACGCCTCTTCGGAGGCGGAAAAAGCCTTCGGCGACGGCTCACTCTACGTCGAGAAGGCGATTCTCAAGCCCAGGCATATCGAGGTGCAAATTCTCTGCGACGCCCACGGCAACGCGGTTTATCTTGGCGAACGGGAGTGTTCCATCCAGAGGAGACACCAGAAGATAGTCGAAGAGGCGCCCTCTCCCTTTGTTACACCCGGCATGAGAGCAAAGATGGGCGCCATGGCGGTAAAAGCGGCCAAGGCCGTCGGGTATACCAGCGCCGGGACCATCGAGTTCCTGGTCGGCCAGGATGGGAAGTTCTACTTCATGGAGATGAACACAAGGCTACAGGTGGAACACGCCGTTACCGAGATGGTTACCGGTATCGACCTCGTGAAGGAGCAAATCAAGATAGCGTACGGAGAGAGCCTGGGCTTCCGGCAACGGGACGTAACGATTCGCGGTTGGGCCATAGAATGCCGTATCTACGCCGAGGACCCCATGAACAACTTTCTCCCCTGCCCCGGCAAGGTTGTGGCCGTGCGGTTGCCGGAGGGCCCCGGGGTTCGGGTGGATTCATCCATTTTTGGAAGCGGTGCGGTCAGCCTGTACTACGATCCCATGATAGCAAAGGTTGTGACGTGGGGCGCCACGAGAAACGAGGCCGTGGCCACCATGAAAAGAGCCCTGGAGGAGTTTCAGATAGTAGGGATACGTTCCAATCGAAACTTCCTCAGGCGGATCGTAGGTCACAAGAAGTTCGCGCTGGGGCAGCTCGACACCGGATTCATCGCCGAGTGTATCGGCCAGGGTGAATACAAGCAGCCCGCGCCCCACCCGGTGGCGGACATCGCCGCCGCAATAGCGGCGTATGAATCCTCCAAGCGGAGGAAGGCCCCCGGGGCGGCAACAACGGGAGTGAGCGCCTGGCGGTTCCAGCCATGGAAGGAATGGTAAGATGCGGTACGTTATCGTACGGGACGGCGAAGAGATTCCGGTTGTCGTGGAGAAAAGAAACAACGGGTACGTCGCAACCCTCGGCGATAAAACCTACGAGGTCGATAGCCGTTTCATCCTGCCGGGGCTCTACTCCCTCATTATTGACGGACAAAGTTACGAGGTTTCTGTCTATTCGCCCGAAACCGACGTCTATAACGTCTACCTCCACGACGGAATGCGGCGCGTTGAACTCT